>NZ_MKVG01000023.1:0-138405 GCF_001899155.1 Flavobacterium sp. 38-13 | reverse complement strand
GAACCTACGGGCGGCACCCCTACACAAACATTAAAAGTTGAAGTAGCCCCCGGATTTGATGAATTACTAAATACCCTTACATAATAAGTAGTGCCTACCGTTAATCCCGAGGCAGTACTAACATCAGCATCACTTACATATCTGCTGATTAAACCTCCTCCACAGATTCCCTCCAATACTTCATGCACCAGATCTGTTGGAGAGCCTGCCACGTTTAAAAGTGAAATTTTATGTACCACTTGTGTAGCTACAAATTTATACCAAACATCATCATTTGGAGTGCCTACACCATTATCTCCTTCTCCGGAATCTGTTGCCGAAGTCAGGTCTCCAGGCGAAACCGCAGCACAGCTTGCATCCGGGTTTACTGTAAGCATTACGGCATCGGCACAGTTGTCATTTGCTGGTGGTGGTGGAAAAGTTCCCACACAAATATCAAAAGTTGTAGTCGCATTAGTATTAGCCCCATAGCTGAATACCCTTATATAGTATGTGGTTCCTGGAATAAGACCATTTACAGTACTTGTGTCGGGGTCGCTTATATTCAAGCTGACAAGACCTCCTCCACAATTTCCTTCCAGTATCTCATGCACTAAATCTGTTGGAGTTCCGGTTACATTCAAAAGCCGGACACGATGTGTTTCTGCTGTGGCTGTAAATGAATACCATACATCATCATCAGGAGTTCCGGCTCCATTATCCGGCTCACCGGAATCTGTAGCACCCAATAATGTACCAGCTGTTTTGACTGAACATAATAAGTCTGCATTTACTGTTAAGGCAACCGCATCAATACAGTCGTCATTTACCGGAGGATCCGGAAGCGTCTTGAAGCTTCCCGTAGTCCAGGTACTAAATTCCGAACCGCAATTATTCCTAACATGGAAATAATATGTTGTGTTTCCTGCTAAAGAAGAAGCAGTATATGGAGTCGCAGCAATCTGAGTTCCTGCACCTGTAGGACTTGTGGCTACCTGATCAAACACATATTCATATCCCGTAGAACCTGCAACAGCATCCCAGGAGATAGTTGCACCAGCATTTGTTATTCCTGAAAAAGATACATTTACAGGCGATTCACAACTTGGAATAGCTTCAACCAAGAAATTGTCAACATAAAAATTGTAATCTGGAGTATCGTCAACAGGTCCGTCTGTCGCATAGAATGCGAACTTAGTGTTTGCTCCAGTATAAGCAGGAAGGTTTACAGAATATAAAGCTCTTGCATTAGTTGGAGAGTTTGTGGAATCCCATGTATGCAAAACTGTCCAGGTAGCACCATTATCTTGTGATGCCAGGAAAACAACTTTGTCATCAGACCCCATCCCGGAAAAATTTGCTGCATAATAATCCTTTGCTGCATATTCAAATCTAACCCTGTAGCTTCCGGCACTCATATTGATTGCCGGTGATATTAACCATCCTTTTCTATTAGAGCTATATAGGTTAACTCTTGCAGAACCTATAGATCCATTATTTAAAAATCCATCTGCCACCCAAATTCCCGTTCCTATACTTGTTGGTCCTGATACTTCATCCCCACCAGTACCTTTTGACCAACATATTGGAGGGAAAGCCGTGCCATTAAAATCTTGAAGGTAAGTAGGTGTATATGCTGCACAAAGCGTTGTGAAGCTAGTCCCAACCCAAACACTCTTATCGCCAGGACCACAATTTGATCTTACCCAAACATAGTGCTGCGTTGCAGAAGGCAATCCTTCAAGATTTTTTGTGGTTATCCCTGCGCCTACAGAACCTGTTGGAGTTGCTGAAGGAAGTGGTGTCGTTGCAGAAGTACTCAAATAGTATTCATAACCTTCTGAAGGTGCAACCGCAGGAGCTGTCCAGTTGATTGTTGCACTGTTTGATGCAACGTTTGCCGAAGCTACTCCTGCCGGAAAATTACATGACACATTAAAACCGAAAGCTATTAAAGGCCTTCTAAAGTCTGAAGAGCCTAAAGACGCCGGAAGCGTGCCTGAATTATTATTCGAATACTTTGTGGTATTAGAATCATTGGTATTGATACATGGAGCAGTATATTCATAATTCCATGTGATTTCGGTACTTGCAGTTGTATTAGTATATTCAAAGAAAACGGCTAAATTTTGCTCTCCGGAATAGGTAAAAGGAGTTGACAAAACAAATTTTTTCCATCCTTCTGATGACCCAATCGCAGTTGCGGGGTTAGAATCATAAACCGATGTAGCTCCGGTTATAGCCGTAGCCCAATCCAAATTTCCACTACCCCAGGTCGTGTTTGTGGTTTCTTTCAAATAAATCTTAAAATTTGGAGTTCCGGCCATTGTTCCTGTAGCAGTCATCCTTTTAAAATAGACAGTATCCAGAACCTGACCTGCAATTCCCGTTAATTGAGAACGAGGATAGATTACCGCAATACGATTCGCGGAATTCGCGCCAGCCACACTGTACATGGGACCATACATGTTAGATCCGAAATTGGAACTATAACACGATGTTATTTCCCATGTTTGTCCATAGGACAAACAACTGACAAACAGCATCAGCAATAATGTAATTTTTCTCATAAATAAAGTATAAATTGATTAATAAAACACTACCTGATAAAACTCGTTGAGTGCAATTAAATGATTGATTTGATACCTTCAACCTGACCGTTAAAGCTAAATTTATTGGTAAATTGGGCCAAAGTTAAGGCCGCGAAAAAAACCTTTGAAGGTGACGTTTCACATTTTGTCTTTGTAGATTATAACTCTAAGATGATAAAAACTATCACTGCAATAGCTAAAAACAACCTTGTTTCACGATATCAAATTTTGAAAATTGAACCTCTACTCTTATAAGGATTTTCGAGTTACTCCTAACACGCGTGTATATTTTTGGAAGCTTTATTTCTTTCCTTGTTATTACTGATACTGATAAAAATCATAAAAGAATGACCAAAAGAATTTTGGATTTTGCCATTTTGATTAAGATAAAACTAGCACTAAAAAACACAAGAGCCGCTACACTAAAGTGTAGATTTTTAGTCAAGAATTAAATTCTACCCTTTTGTGTAGTATTTGAATTTATAATTTATCATCCGTTTATGTGTAATTAAATGATTTGTTTTGATATCATTAATTGGTCTATTTGTTGATGAATCGGATTAAATTCAAATGTGGATAGAGAATTTCATAGCAAGTAAGCGGGGGACTTATGCGTACTGATAATGAGCAGAAAAAGAACACCTGATGTCAAGAAAAATATCAGAAAACGCAAAACTAAAAAGCGAGGCAGTAAAATTTGTTTTGTCAAATAACTTATAAATGAAGGGACTTTTGTCTGATAGACGGTTTTAGAATACTATTAATGTGATTTGACATATTGGATATTTGATGCCAAAATTGACATTATTTGTGCTATTAAAAGTTAGGTAATTTCTGTTTATAAACAAAAAATCCCGGCTACAAATGCAGCCGGGATTCTTTTTAAAAGTTATATCAAATTATTGTTTGATTACTTTAATTGTCTTAACCTGATTGTCTACAGCAACTTTCACTAAGTAAGTCCCTCCAGCCAGGCTTGACATATCAACAGAAGCGTCTGTAGCTCCAATTGTTTTTGTAAGTACTTGCTGCCCCAGTAAATTGAAGACAGACGCATTAGAAATTTCTTGTGTGTATGACAAGTTCAATACGTCTACAACAGGGTTTGGATAAGCTCTGAAATTAGCATCACCGAATGTAGGAGTACTTAATGACGCATCATAAGCAGCAATTCTAAATTCACCTGTATTCGATAAAGCTGTACCATATCTCCAAACTCCTACATACAATGTTGCTCCCGGTGTTTGGTTTGTCAAGGTTAGTATTGAGAAGTTATCATCTCCTGAATCATCATCACAAGCGATTTCAGTTAATGAAGCACAAGTTCCTGAAAATACACTTAAAATGCTATCCGCCAATGTAGATCCCACTTTAGATTTTGTTTCAATAGTCAAACGTCCGGAAGCAGGAACGACTACAGAATACCACGCATCTTCAGTACGGTTTGGCTGACACGCATATGATAAACCTGTTACAGTTATTGCCCCTGTCAGGGTTCCTACTATCGATCCGGTATTAAAATCACCTGAAGGTGTCAATACGGTAGCATTTACACAATTATCATTAATAGGCGGCGCCGAAGGTGTCAAAACGCATAATGTAAATGCAGATGATCCTATTGGAAGAGCCGAACTTGTGAAAACTCTTGCATAATAAACCGTCCCAACCGTTAAGTTTGCAAAATTCAATATATTTCCTTCAGCGCAAGAGTCTGTTACTTCTACAAGAGATCCCGGAGTACCCGTATACAATACTCCTGCCATTGCAACACCTGATGCTGTTCCGGTAAATGTAAATCTGGCACGAACATCTGTTGCTGTAAATGTATACCAAACATCATCATTAAATCCTGCAGCACTACAAGTTGGTGCCGTTGTTACTGATAAAGTGGCTCCGATAGTTGTACCCGGAGTTGTAGCTATACAGGCTAATGCCGGATTAACTGTCAGGTTAACAGCACCATCAGGCTCATCATTGGAAGGTATTGGAGATGCAACAGAACTGCCAATGCAAACATCAAAAGTTGTTGAAGCATCAGTTGCTGTTCCATTGCTGAAAATTCTAACATAATAAATTGCACCAGGAGTCAAACCTGTATAGGTAGAAGTATTAGGATCACTAACATTCAAACTTATCAAACCGTCACAGGTTCCAGACATAAGTTCATGTACTATATCGGTCTGATTTCCTGCAACATTTGAAAGAGCAATTGTATGCGAGCCTGTAGTAGCCACGAAAGAATACCATACGTCATCGTTTGGTGTTCCTGTCCCATTATCCGGCACACCAGAATCTGTAGCAGACTGTAAAGTTCCCGAAGTTTTCACCCCACAAGCCAAATCTGCATTTACGGTCAAGGCAATAGCGTCACTACAGTTATCGTTTGCCGGCGGGTCAGGCAATGTTCCTATACAAATATCAAATGTTGCGGTATTTGACAGCGATGCAGCGACAAAGCTGAATACTCTAACATAATAAGTAGTTCCTGGAACCAAACCTGTTGCAGTACTCGTATAAATATCGCTTACATGTCTACTAATCAAACCTCCTCCACAGGTTCCTTCCAACACTTCATGCACAAGGTACGCTGGAACTCCGGCAACATTAGAAATAGCGATTCTATGAGATGTAGCCGTTGCCACAAATTTATACCAAACATCATCATCCGGAACACCTGCCCCATTATCACCTTCATTGGAATTTGTAGCTGATTGTATAGTACCTGAAGTTTTTACACCACAAGCCAAGTCCGCATTTACAGTTAAAGTAACCGCGTCAGGACAATCATCATTTGCCGGTGGTCCGGGAGGTATGCCAACGCAAACATCAAATGTTGTTGAGGATGTTGTTGACACTCCATAACCAAAAATCCTTAAATAATAGGTCTGTCCAACAACCAAACCAGCCACCACGCTCATATTAGGATCACTAACGTTTAGGCTTGTCAACGCTTCTCCGCAAGTTCCGCTAAGTAGCTCGTGTACTAAATCTACAGGAGAGCCTGCTATGTTAGAAAGTGTAAATGAATGTTTAGTTGATGTGGCAACAAATTTGAACCAAACGTCATCATCCGGAGTTCCCACTCCATTGACAGGTACAGGAGACGCTGTAGAAGACTGTAATGTTCCTGAGGTTTTAACAGCGCATGCCATATCAGGATTTACAGTTAACGTTATAGCCCCAACACATTCATCGTTTGCCGGCGGATCCGGGAGGGTTCCAACACACACATCAAAAGTAGTATCCGCACTAGTGTTGGCTCCATAACTGAATACCCTTACATAATAGGTATTACCTATCACTAATCCTGTCGGGTTACTTGTATTAGGATCACTAACTAATACGCTGGTCAAACCATCGCAGGTTCCGCTCATTATCTCATGTACTAAATTTATTGGTGTACCAAGCACGTTTGATATTACGACTTTGTGCGTTGTTGCCGTAGCCACAAAAGAATACCAAACATCGTCGTCCGGAGTTCCGGTTCCATTGTCTAGTACCGGTGAAGCCGTTGCAGCCAGCAATGTTCCTGTAGTTTTAACCCCACAAGCGTAATCTGAGTTTACTGTAAGAGCAATGGCTCCTGAACAATTATCATTTGCCGGTGAAGGAGGAAGAGTCCCAATACAAATATCAAAAGTTGTAGTATTTGTCAGAGCAGCAACTGCAAAACTGAAAACCCTGATATAGTAAGTGTTCCCAATTGTCAGACCAGTTGCCGTACTTGTGTTTGAATCACTAATAAACATACTTGTCAATGTTCCGCAAGCTCCACTCATTACCTCATGAACCACATCGTTTGGAGAACCTGCCACACCTGAAATCACAATTCTGTGAGAAGTAGAAGTAGCCACAAAGGAGTACCAGACATCATCGTCAGGAACACCTGTACCGGTGTCAGCAACTCCTGAATCAGTTGCCCCAATCAATGTGCCGGAAGTTTTAACCGTACATGCCAAATCTTCATTTATTGCTAAGGCAACGGCATTAGCACAATTGTCATTTGCCGGCGGAGTAGCCCGGGTCGTAAATGAAACCGTCCTCCATGGACTTGGCCCATCTGAGCACATTGTCCTTATATGGAAATAATATACAGTTAGCGGATTTAAGTCAAATGGGGAAAATGAAGTTGCTGTTGTAAGAGTTCCCGCAACTGTTGGATCTGTGCTTACGTTATCCAGAACATACTCAAATGAAGTATCAGCCGCCCAGGTAATGTTGGCACCTGTTGAAGAATAGGATGATACTGTAAGGGCAATAGGAGCCGAACAGGCAATTGATTTAATTGTAGGTGAGCTGAAACAGAAGCCAAAATTCCAATCGGGACCCGCTAAGTTATCGTTATAATAGATCCGGTATTTGAATCCGGCCAATTGGGTTGGAGTAAATGCCGCAATGCTTAATGTTTCAGAAGTGAGGTTTGTTTTAGGAATAGTACAAAAATTTTCGACAATAACCGTACCTGTATAATTCCTAGTAATATTTGCACCCCATGGCACCCATGCTGAAGTGTCTGCATTCCAGTATTCAAATCTCAAAACATCGTCAGCTGCATAATGGTAACCATATTGAACTGTAATTTCAATGGCTTTCTCACCAGCTGTGAAAGCAGGGGTCAAATCAATAACGGGTGACTCTGCAGCAATACTATCATCATTGCCACCACCTGAATCGTTATCATCAAATGCAAAATTTGCGGTTGTCCTTGGATCAGATTCGAAAGCAACTGCACTCGAATTGTAGGTGCCCGTTATTGTCCAGGCCGGGTTTGGCCAGTTCGCTGATTGGTTCAGCGTCTGGGAATTGACTTGCCAGCTAAACAGGACAAGCAATGCGTAAATTTTATTCATATTATTTTTTTTAGTTAAACAGCAATTTTAAAAATTGCATTTAACGAAGTGTTTAAAAAATAACTGCTAAAATTTGTAAAATTTACATCAATTTAAATTATTTTAAATAAATGTATTCTCTAATAATTAAAAAAAACGATCCATAAGAACTGCTTCATAAATATTTATAAACAAAAAATCCCGGCTACAAATGCAGCCGGGATTCTTGTTTAAAAGTTATCTCAATTTATTGTTTGATTACTTTAATTGTCTTAACCTGATTGTCTACAGCAACTTTTACTAAGTAAGTTCCTCCAGCCAGGCTTGACATATCAACAGAAGCGTCTGTAGCTCCAATTGTTTTTGTAAGTACTTGCTGCCCCAGTAAATTGAAGACAGACACATTAGAAATTTCTTGTGTGTATGACAAGTTCAATACGTCTACAACAGGGTTTGGATAAGCTCTGAAATTAGCATCACCGAATGTAGGAGTACTTAATGACGCATCATAAGCAGCAATTCTAAATTCACCTGTATTTGCAGCAGCAGTTCCATATCTCCAAACTCCGATATATAATGTTGCACCAGGAGTTTGGTTTGTTACAGTCAACATAGAGAAGTTACCATCTCCCGTATCATCATCACAAGCAATTTCTGTTAATGAAGAACAAGTTCCAGAAAACACACTCAAAACGCTATCAGTCATCGTAGATCCGGTTTGAGCTTTTGTTTCTATAGTCAAACGACCAGAAGCCGGAACAACTACAGAATACCATACATCTTCAGCACGGTTTGTCTGACAGGCATATGTTAGCCCGGTTACTGTTGTTGCACCAGATACAGTTCCAACAATAGCTCCGGTAGTAAAATCACCCGAAGCAGTCAATGCAATAGCACCAGAACAATTATCGTTAACAGGCGCTACCGGTGGTGTTGAAACACACAAAGTAAATGCTGTTGACACAGTAGGAAGAGCAGAATTTGTAAAAACTCTTGCATAATATACTGTTCCAGGTGTCAAGTTTGCAAAATTCAATGTGTTTCCTTCAGCACAACTTCCAGCTACTTCTACAAGAGATCCCGGAGTACCTGTATATAATACTCCAACCATTGTAACACCTGTTGCCGTCCCAGTAAATGTAAATCTAGCGCGGTCAACTGTTGGTGTAAATGTATACCATACGTCATCATTAAATCCAGCAGCACTACAAGCTGGTGCAGGCTCTGCAGATTGGGTTGCACCAATAGTTGTTCCTGTAGTTGTAGCTGTACAGGTTAAAGCCGGATTAACTGTTAAGTTAACAGCACCACTAGCCTCATTATTAGCCGGTACAGCAGGCGCTGCAGAACTACCAATACAAACATCAAAAGTAGTAGAAGCGTCAGTTGCCGTTCCGTAGCTGAAAATTCTAACATAATAAGTTGCTCCCGGTGTCAAACCTGTATAGGTAGAAGTATTAGGGTCGCTAACATTCAAACTCACTAAACCGTTACAAGTTCCAGTCATAAGTTCATGTACCATATCTGTTGGAGTTCCCGCAACATTGGAAAGCGCAATTGTATGAGAACCTGTAGTAGCTACGAAAGAATACCACACGTCATCGTTTGGAGTACCAGCTCCGTTATCAGGCACACCAGAATCTGTAGCAGACTGTAAAGTTCCAGAAGTTTTCACTCCACAAGCCAAATCAGCATTTACAGTCAAAGCAATAGCACCGCTACAGTTATCGTTTGCCGGCGGGCCAGGCAATGTTCCTACACAAATATCAAATGTCGTATTATTTGTAATTGCAGCAGCAGCAACACTGAATACTCTAACATAATAAGTATTTCCAGGAACCAAACCTGTTACAGTACTTGTATTAGGATCACTAACGATTAAAGAAATCAAACCTCCACCGCAAGTTCCATCTAATACTTCATGTACTAAATCTGTTGGAGTTCCTGCAACATTAGAAATAGTAATTCTATGTGAAGTAGCCGTTGCTACGAATGTATACCAAACATCGTCATCCGGAATACCAGCTCCGTTATCGCCTTCACCAGAATTTGTAGCTGATTGTAAAGTACCGGAAGTTTTTACTGCACAATTCAAATTAGGGTTTACTGTTAAAGCTATAGCATTAGGGCAATCGTCATTCGCAGGAGGTGGAGGGAATGTACCTACACAAACATCAAATGATGTTGTAGCTCCAGTTGCTGTTCCATAACTAAAAATTCTTACATAGTATGTATTTCCTGGTATCAGGTTAGTCAAATTACTTGTATCCGGATCACTAATATTTAAGCTGATCAGACCTCCGCCACAATTTCCTTCCAATACTTCATGTACTAAATCTGTAGGAGTTCCGGTAACACCAGTAAGCGTAATTCTATGAGAAGTAGCTGTTGCTACAAATTTATACCAAACATCATCATTTGGAGTTCCTGCTCCATTATCCGGCTCACCGGAGTCTGTAGCACCCAATAATGTTCCCGTTGTTTTCACTGCACATAAGAAATTTGGATTTACTGTTAAAGTAATCGCATTAATACAGTCGTCATTTGCAGGTGGATTAGGAAGCGTCTTGAAGCTTCTTGTAGTCCATGTACTAAATTCTGAACCGCAATTATTTCTAACATGGAAATAATACGTTGTGTTTCCAGCTAAAGAAGAAGCAGTATAAGGCGCAGCAGCAATCTGAGTTCCTGCACCTGTAGGGTTTGTAGCTACTTCATCAAGAACATATTCATATCCTGCAGAACCGGCAACAGCATCCCATGAGATAGTTGCGCCAGCGTTTGTTATTCCTGCAAAGGATACAGTTGTAGGTGCTTCACAAGTAGGAATAGCCTCAACTAAGAAATTGTCAACATAAAAGTTATAATCTGGGGTATCGTCAACAGGTCCATCAGTCGCGTAGAATGCAAATTTAGTATTTGCACTTACGTAAGCTGGAAGGTTTACAGAGTATAAAGTTCTTTCATTGGTTGGAGAATTTGTAGAATCCCATGTATGTATTATCGTCCATGTAACACCATTATCCTGTGATGCCAAGAAAACAACCTTGTCATCATTCACAATCTGAGCCGGACCTGAACCCGTAAAAGCTGTTACTCCAACATCAAATCTAACTCTGTAATTCCCCGCACTCATATCAATAGTAGGTGAAATTAACCATCCTTTTCTATTAAGGCTGTATAAGTTAACTCGAGCGGCACCTACAGTTCCATCATTCAGGAATCCATCTGCTACCCAGATACCGGCACCTGTACCAGACGGTCCGGTAGTTTCATCTCCTGCGCCAGCTGTTGACCAACATGCCGGTGGGAAAAGCGCGCCATTAAAATCCTGAAGGAAGCTAGGAATGTACGTCGCACAAGCCGTTGTAAAAGTAGTCTGAACCCAGACACTCTTATCACCAGGCCCACAATTTGATCTTACCCAAACATACTGTTGTGTTGCTGAAGGTAATCCTGAAAAAGTTTTTGTTGTAACACCTGCACCAACAGAACCTGTTGGAGTTGCAGATGGAAGTGGTGCTGTAGCAGAAGTACTTAAATAGTATTCATAACCTTCTGAAGGTACAACCGCAGGAGCTGTCCAGTTAATTGTTGCACCTGTTGATGTAACATTTGCCGAAGCTAATCCTGTTGGAGCATTACATGACACATTAAAATCGAAAGCAATTAAAGGCCTTCTAAAGTCTGAAGAGCCTAAAGTCGTTGGCATCGTACCCGTAGTATTATTTGAATACTTCGTAGTATTAGAATCGCCTGTATTGACACATGGACTAGTATATTCGTAATTCCATGTAAGTGCCGTACTCGCAGTAGTATTAGTGTATTCAAAGAAAACAGCTAAATTTTGCGTTCCGGAGTAGGTAAAAGTGTTTGAAAAAGGAAAACTTTTCCATCCTGCTGATGACCCAACCACAGTTGCCGGGTTAGAATCATAAACCAATGTCGCTCCGGTTGTAGCCGTTGCCCAATCCAAACCTCCAGTACCCCAGGTCGTACTTGTAGTTTCTTTCAAATAAATCCTAAAATTTGGAGTTCCGGCCATTGTTCCAGTAGTAGTTGCCCTTTTGAAATAGACAGCATTTAGAACCTGACCTGCCATTCCCGTTAATTGAGAAGAAGGATAGATCACCGCAGTACGGTTCGTGGCATTCGCCCCAGCCACGCTGTACATGGGCCCGTATGTACTGGACCCAAGATCAGAACATGATGCTACTGTCCATAATTGCCCATAGGACAAATAACTGACAAACAACATCAGCAATAACGTAATTTTTTTCATAAAAAAGTATAAATTGATTAACAGACTGCTAAAATAACAATTTTAAAAGATTAAAAAGTTAAAATTGAAGGAGTGAACAAAAAAAATAACCATTATAAACAATAAGATTAAACTTATATTATGCAAAAAAGCCTGCATTAATGCAGGCTTTAGAATTTTTATGTGATAACTATACTTTTTTTATATTATAGTTAAAATATTCAATACAAACTATTCTTTTATGCTCTCAACGGCTACCATTTCATTAGTATCAGCCTTATAATCCACTCCTTCAATATCAAATCCGAACAGATTATAAAAGTCTTTTCTGTAACCTTCCAAATCTCCAATTTCTGAAAGATTTTCTGTAGTGGCTTTTTCCCATAACGCTGCTACTTTTCCCTGAACATCATCACGCATTTCCCAATCATCAATTCTGATTCTTCCTTTCTCATCGGTTGGGACTTCACCTCCTGTATACAAGCGCTGTTGGTATAACCTTTGAATCTGCTCAATAGTTCCTTCGTGAATACCCTCTTCTTTCATTACTTTATAAAGCAGGGAAATGTATAAAGGAATAACAGGAATTGCAGAACTTGCCTGGGTTACCAAGGCTTTATTCACAGAAACATAGGCTTTTCCTCCAATATCTTTCAGACTATCTGTAATTGAAAATGCAGTAGCTTCCAAATGGTCTTTTGCACGACCAATAGTTCCTTTACGGTATACCGGTTCTGTTAATGACGGCCCTATATAAGAATAAGCTATTGTCATTGCTCCCGGAGCCAAAACACCGGCTTTTTTCATCGCTTCCATCCACATTGCCCAATCTTCACCTCCCATTACGGCAACTGTATTTTCTATATCATCTTCCTTACTTGGTTCGATTGAAATTTCTGAAACTTTTCCTGTGTGGAAATCTACCGTTTTATTGGAAAAAGTATCTCCTATAGGTTTTAAAACAGAACGGTGTGTAACTCCTGTAACCGGATTAGTTCTTACCGGAGAAGCCAGACTGTAGATTACCAAATCTACCTGTCCCAAATCTTTTTTAATAAGTTCTATTGTCTGGTCTTTAACTTCGTTAGAGAAAGCATCCCCATTGATACTTTTAGCATACAGACCTGCTTTGTGTGCCTCAGCTTCAAAAGCTGCCGAATTGTACCAGCCTGGTGAAGCCGTTTTTCCTTCCATTGGCGGCTTTTCAAAAAATACTCCAATAGTAGCGGCATCAGAACCAAAAGCACTCGTAATTCTGGAAGCCAGACCGAATCCTGTAGAAGCACCGATTACCAAAACTTTTTTGGCTCCATCGATTTTTCCTTTTGATTTTACGTATTCAATTTGATTTTTAACGCTTTGCTCCGCCCCTTTTGGATGAGCTGTTAAGCAAATAAATCCTCGCATTCTTGGTTCTATAATCATAAAACAGTATTTATATAGTCAATAAATTATAATGTTAGTGTTCCTAAGCAAATATACCTCGTTTTTTTAGTTCAGCAAGGCCTTGGCGTGATTTATAGCCGAATCGGATATGTCTTTTCCTGACAGCATCTGCGCAATTTCAATGACTCTTTCGTCGGCTGAAAGCAATTTAAGTTCGGATTGTGTCTGGTCGCCCACTACCGATTTGAATACTTTAAAATGGGTATTTCCTTTAGCAGCAATTTGGGGCAAATGTGTGATGGCAAATACCTGCATTGTTTTGCTCATTTCTTTCATAATTTCACCCATCTTATGGGCAATTTCTCCTGAAACCCCGGTATCAATTTCATCAAAAATAATAGTTGGGAGTTTTTGATATTGTGCCAGTATTGATTTTACGGCAAGCATAATTCTTGACATCTCTCCTCCTGATGCTGTTTTTTTTAGCAGTCCGAAATCCGAGCCTTTATTGGCGGCAAATAAAAATTGTAAATCGTCTTTTCCGTTAGCATGATAGCTATCTGACAGCGTTACCTCTATTTTGAACCGGACGTTTGGCATTCCAAGCAATTCCAAAATCGCAACCAGCTTTTCTGTCAGAACCGGAATTGCATTCTGTCTTTTCTCACTGATTGTAGCAGCTATAGTATCCAAACCAGATTCGCTTTCTGCTATTTCTTTTTCGGCCTGCTCGATTTCCTGTTGCAGGCTGTCAACCGAAATTACCTTTTTATCCAAGTCTTCCTGTATCAGTAACAGTTCGTCAACGGTTTTGACCTGGTGTTTTTGCTGTAAATTATAGATGGTCTGTAATTTTTGATTAACCAAATCCAGCTGTTCCGGGTCGCTCATCAAAGATTCTGCTTTCTGACTCAGTTCAGAAATAATATCATCAAGTTCAATTGATGCGCTTGTTATTCTTTCAAACAACGAATTGTAATCTGCGGAAAAAGAAGCTATTTTTTGAAGCGACGCCTTAATTTCTTTAAGATTGTGAAGTACGCCAAATTGTTCTTCTTCGGCAATTGAAACGGCACGTTCTAAATTCTCTTTAATCAACTCAACGTTGTTCAATTGTTCAAAAACACTTTCCAATTCTTCCTGTTCGCCTGATTTCAGTTTAGCCGCAAGCAATTCTTCTAAAAGGAACGAGTTATAATCCTGTTCTTTTGAAGCTTCCTGAAGCCTGGATTGCAATGCCGTGAGATTGGTCTTCAGGCTACGGTATTTTTTTAAGAGGGATTTATATGCTGCAATTTCGGAAGTGTTTCCCGCCATCGAATCAATAATATCAAACTGGAAATTTTCTTCAGAAAGCTCCTGAGTCTGGTGTTGCGAATGGATGTCTATCAAATACTCACCCAGTTCCTGAAGTTCCTGTAGATTAACGGGACTGTCATTGACAAAAGCCCTTGATTTTCCTGAAGAAAGGATTTCTCTTCTGATGATGGTCTCTTTTTCAAAATCTAAATCATTGGCTTCAAAGAAGGACTCCAGATTGTAGCGCGCTATATCAAATTGTGCTTCAATAACACATTTTTCTTCTTTGTTTTTTAGCGAACTTAAGTCTGCTCTTTTGCCCAAAACCAACCCTAAAGCTCCAAGGAGAATCGATTTTCCCGCTCCGGTTTCTCCTGTTATTATTGAAAAATTCTCTGAAAAATCAATATCGAGTTTTTCAATCAGTGCGAAATTCTTTATGGATAATGACGTCAGCAAAGCCTTTACGTTTAAAGATAGTGATTATTTACGAGCTGCTTTGAGGCAAGCGCTTCGTATAAAACAAATGGATTCTTATGATTAAAATCTGATTTTACCCCATTTACTGGAATTCAATGGAGAAATCCTGTTTAGATTTTCTACCAAATCCGCAATCGCAATAGAAGGTCCTCCTGTGTAAATCGAAACGATTTCATCTGATTTGGCATCAAAAAAGACACGTGTTAGCAATGCGTTTGGGCGAATATCATATATCTGAGCCAAAGTCTTGACCGAGTTTTTGATGTTTTCTTTTCCTCTTTTCAAATCTTCGCTCATCAAATCAATCCCTGTTGAATGGTATTGGTAAAGGGCTTCTCTGAAAGGAGCAAAAGTATTTGACATCAGGTCTGTAATCAGGAAATATCTCGAAACGTTTCCATCTGCCTGATTCCATCCTTTTGAGCCTCCTTGCTGTGCCAGGATTGCCACGTTTTGAGCCAATTCATAGTATTGGGTTCCTCCTTTTGGCGAAAAGGTATCGGCATCTAATCCCATAATGATATAGCTGTAGAACGCCATAACAGATACCAGGTTTGAATCATAACTATTTGGGTTGAAAATCAGGTTTTCAAATTCAACATACCTGAAATTAAAGTCTTTATCGTTAAAATTAAAAACCGGCGAGGCATACATTGAGTTATACCCCGGACGCGAAGACTGTACCTGAATGGAAGCCGAAAACTGGTCAGAATTGTATCCTGAAACATTGATAAACATTGACGATTCAATTCTTTCATTCTCTGCAAACGTCTGATTGGTCCAACGGGTCTTATTCACAAATTCATTTAGTGAACGTTCCAGCGTCTTAAAAATCTGCGTATTAGCATTCGTGATTCGGTCATAGTTTATTTTTACGGTACATCTCAATTCCTGAGCCTGAACAGAACCTGCAACGAACAACAAAAACAATAATATCTTACGCATAAAAATGTTGTATTACTTTATTTAAAATATCTTCGGCCACGGCTTCTTTTGTTTTTAAAGGCATGGGCTCAATTTCAAAATTCCTGTCGATAAAGGTAATTTTATTTGTCGGTTTTCCAAAACCGGCACCTTCATCCTGCAATGAATTGAGAACTATCAAATCTAGGTTTTTTTTCTGGATTTTCAATTTTGCGTTTTCAATTTCATTTTCTGTCTCTAATGCAAATCCTATCAGAAATTGTTTTTGTTTCACTTTTCCTAAAGAAGCCAGAATATCCTGCGTTTTTTCCAATTCGATGGTAAAGGCATCTTCCGTTTTCTTTATTTTTTGTGTGGCCGGAAACTTTGGCCTGTAATCTGCCACAGCTGCAGCAGAAATTGCCACATCAACATCGCCAAAATAACGGTGGGCTGCCTCATACATTTCCTGTGCAGAGGTTACATTCACCAGAGTAATCCCTGAACTTTTAGGCTTTAAATGCGTTGGTCCGGAAATCAGAATCACTTCGGCTCCTAATCCGGCAGCATGCTCAGCAATGTCAAACCCCATTTTGCCTGAGGAATGATTTCCTATAAAACGCACAGGGTCTATCGCTTCGTATGTGGGTCCGGCTGTAACCAGTATTTTTTTTCCTTTTAGCGGCAATTTGCTTTCTAAATCGGCCTCAAGAAAGGCTATAATGTTTTCAGGCTCAGCCATTCTTCCTTCTCCTGAAAGTCCGCTTGCCAATTCTCCCGATTCGGCCGGAATCATGATATTGCCAAATTGCCTGAGTAATTTAAAACTGGCTAAGGTTGAAGGGTGTTTATACATGTCCAAATCCATTGCAGGAGCAAAATAAACCGGACATTTGGCAGAAAGGTAGGTTGCTATCAAAAGATTGTCACAGGAGCCATTTGCCATTTTAGACAATGTGTTTGCTGTAGCGGGAGCCACCAACATCAAATCAGCCCAAAGACCTAATTCGACATGGTTGTTCCAAACCGCATCTTCGTCATCATTATAAAAAGTGGAATGTACCGGATTTTTTGAAAGCGTGGAAAGTGTGAGCGGTGTCACAAAATCCTTAGAAGCAGGTGTCATGACCACCTGGACATCGGCACCTGCTTTTATGAATAATCTTACTAGTGAGGCTGTTTTATATGCGGCAATTCCACCGGAAACTCCCAGCACTATTTTTTTACCACTTAAAACAGACATAGTAATTATTTAGTAGTATCTCTGTGATAGATTTTACCATCAAGCCATTCCTGCACAGCCAGTGCATGCGGTTTTGGCAATTTTTCGTAGAATTTTGAAACTTCGATTTGCTCTTTGTTTTCAAAAATTTCTTCCAAGCTGTCATTATAGGTAGCAAACTCTTCCAATTTTTCTGTCAATTCTTTCTTAATTTCAGAGTTGATTTGGTTTGCTCTTTTAGCCATAATCGTAATCGCTTCATACACGTTACCTGTCGGTTCCTCAATCATCGTCTTATTGTAAGTAACTGTGTTTACAGGAGCATTAGTCTTTTTTAAATCCATGACTTTTATTTAATTAGAAAATTGTTGTAATTCTTTCTCGATTCGTGCCAATTTATCATCAGCATCCTTTTTATATTGTGTTGATGCATTGAATTTCATAAGCATTGCATAGGATGCTTTCGCCAGATTCAATCTTTCTTTCTTTTTGCTTTCTACACTATTGATTGCCAAAATATAGGCCGAATCAAACCTGTAGTACAAAGCGTCTTCTTTGAATGGCGTTCCTGGATAATCAGCAATAAAATTATCCAAAGCTTTTATGGCAGCTGAATAATCTCTTGTATAGCCTCCTATCGTGTGGTATTGTTTTGCATTTTCAAATGCCTTTTTTTCCAGCTTTTCGCGCAACGCTTTTACAATTTCGTTTGCTTTTGGCAGGTATTCAGAATTTGGATAATTATTAATAAACGCCTGCAATTTGTCAATAGCCTTGTCTGTATCGCCCTGGTCCAATGAATATCTTGGTGACAGTCTTGAATAGCTTTCAGCACTCAAATAGGCCGCTTCTTCTGCTTTTTCACTCTTTGGATAGCTGGAAGTAAAGCTTTCAAACTGATAGGCTGCAAGATAGTGCTGTTTTGTCTTATAATACGATTGCCCAAACATATAGAACATCTTTTCTGCAGCCGGCTTACCTCTGTATGATGGTGCTATCTGCTCAAAAAGGCGTATTGCTTTTGTATATTTTCCAGCGTCATACATTTTTGAAGCGATGTCATATTTTACAGCGATATCCTCTGATTTCAAAGCTTTTTGGTAAGGACTGCATGAAGCAAAAGCAACCGCAATTATAAGTAAGCAAAATATTCTATTCATTTTCAAGATTGTATTTACTGATTTCAAGCCGTTTGAGGTTTCTTAAAAATCAACCGCAAATTTAGTTATTAATTATAGATTAAAAAAACATTTTTTCAAGCCCCTTGAAAGAGTTAAAAATAAAAAAGATGCCAAATAAATTATGACACCTTTCTAACGATTAAATTCCGTATTTATTTTCCGGTTGTGATTGGACTTGTGAAGTTCTTCATTTCATTGTCGAACAAATAAAGACCTCCCTTATCATCACCAATCAGATTGATTTTATCTAAAATGTAACGTGCATTTGCTTCTTCTTCAATTTGCTCTGCCACATACCATTGTAAAAAGTTATGGGTGGCATAATCTCTTTCATCCAGTGCTATGCCTACAAGGTCGTTGATACTTTCAGAAACTTTGATTTCGTGTTCCAATAACTGTTTGAAAAGAACCTTATAGCTTGACAAATCAAGTACCGGCTCTACTATGGCAGATATTTTAGCCTGTCCACCTCTTTGGTTGATATATTTTACCAATTTCAGCATGTGCATTCTTTCCTCTTCGGACTGTGCAAACATGAAAGTCGATATTCCTTCAAATCCCTGAACTTCTGCCCAGGATGCCATAGCCAGATAAACTTGTGATGAGTCTCCTTCTACCTTAATCTGACGGTTTAATGCTTCTTCTATTGATTTTGATAACATAATCTGTAGGTTTTAAAATAACTAAAGTACTGTTTTCTTAACAAATTGCTCTATTCTTCCTGCTAAATCTTCGTTAACATTCACTAATGGCAAACGTACTGTATTTTCTGACAATCCCAAAACTTTAAAGATTTCTTTAACACCCGCAGGATTTCCCTGCTCGAAAATCATGTCGATAGAATCTGCAATCTGGTAGTGAAGTTCGTAAGCCTCATCTACTTTTCGCTCCAATCCTAAACGCACCATTTTAGAAAACTGTTTCGGAAATCCTTCAGCAATTACCGAGATTACCCCTGCACCTCCGGCTAAAACCATTGGAAGTGTCACCATATCATCACCCGAAATTACCAGAAAATCTTTTGGTTTGCCCTGAATCAGTTTCATTGCCTGAACGATATCACCGGCAGCTTCTTTTATGGCCACAACATTTTTAAAATCATTTGCCAAACGTATTACGGTTGACGGCAGCATATTACTTCCTGTCCTTCCAGGAACATTATACAGGATGACCGGAAGCGGTGAAGCTTCTGCAATGGCTTTGAAATGCTGATAGATACCTTCCTGGGTTGGCTTGTTATAATATGGCGAAACCGAAAGCACAGCTGTAAAACCTGTAAAATCTCTGGTTTTCAGCTCTTCAACAACTTCTGCAGTATTATTCCCTCCTACACCCAAAACTAACGGCAATCTGCCGTTATTGGTTTCTTTTACGGTTTTAATAACCAATTCTTTTTCTTCCTTATTCATGGTTGCCGGCTCACCGGTTGTTCCTAAAACTACCATATAATCAATTCCATTATCGATTTGATAGTTTACAATTCTTTTTAGAGCCTCGACATCAACAGAAAAATCTTTTTTGAAAGGTGTCACAAGCGCTACGCCTGTTCCTATAAGTGACTGCATAATTATATTTTATTTAGTATTTTTAAATATTTGAATAGTTCGAAAACAAAAACTTTGTAGTTTTCCGCATTGGTAGTAATCATAAAATGATTTAGCCTCTTATCAATGGTTGAAAATCCTACTTTGAAATTAGCTTTTGACTTAAAAGTGGTAATCATCAAAGGCGCTTTTTCTGTATCATAATAGCTAATCAGCATATCAAACTCCTTATCAGTAAACTCTTTTACATTTTTATTGTCCAGCGTTCCTTTCCAGCTTAAATCTTTATGGCTAAAGCTTGGATAATTTACGGTTTCTTTTTTCTTAAACCGGTCTTTATATAACAATATCTGGATATTCTCTCTTTTGATTCCGTTTGCCAAAAGCTCTTCAATCAGGTTGACCTTATCTTCAAAATAGGTCTTGTCAATTAACAATCCGACCGTTTTTATCGTTTCGTCAGACGGGTTTCCCTTTACGTGCAGGGAACTATTTTTTAATGTTCTTTTTGCAGAAAAGTTCTTGAAAAAATTTAAAAACATAGTACTTTTACTTGTGATTACAAATTTAATTAAATAAGCCGTATTTCAGATGCTAAAACAAAAAAACTATACCGCTGCTCTGACACAATTTGTTTCAATTCTAACATTATTTCTGGCAATTTCCTGTGCTACCCAAAAGCCGTATGTTTCCAAAATTGAAGGCAAGCAGATTGGCATTACGAACACCAACCCACAAACTCCTGCTATCGAAGAATTTATAAAGCCTTACCGCGAAAATATTGATAAGGATATGAATCAGATTCTTGCCTATGCCCCGGAAACAATGGACAAAAGTAAAGGTGAATGGCAAACAACTATTGGCAGCTTACAGGCAGACATAACGCTTGCAACCGCTAACAAATTATTTCTGAAGAGAGAAAACAAACCGGTGGATATCTGCCTGCTGAATCATGGCGGTATCCGAAGCATGATTTCCAAAGGAAATGTAACTACCCGCACTGCTTTTGAACTGATGCCTTTTGAAAACGAATTGGTTGTCGTTGCCTTAAAAGGCCAACAGATTGTAGAAATGGTGAATTATCTGATTTCTGAAAAAAAGCCGCACCCGCTTGCAGGTATGGAAATCGTGTTAAACAAAGATGCTTCTTCCTATAAAAGCATTACGATACAGGGAAAACCTCTGGACATCAACAAAACCTATTATGTGGCGACAAACGATTATTTATATAATGGCGGCGACAGCATGAATTTCTTCAAAAAAGGAACCATGACTTCGTTAGATTATAAGCTCCGCAACGTCTGGATTGATTATTTTAAAGAAACAGACACAATTCCAGTACCGCGAAACAAAAGGATTATTGTTGAGTAATCAGAAAGCCTAAAAGACACAAAATGAAAAGAAGAGATTTTATACAGAAAACGGTAGCAGGTTCGGCTTTACTGACTGTTGGCGGATTATCATTAAGCAGTTTTAACACACTTAACAAAAAGCATATCACCATACTGCACACCAACGATGTTCACAGCCATATCGACCCGTTTCCACCAACAGACGCCAAAAATCCTAATATGGGCGGTGTTTCCAGACGGGCCAGCCTGATTGAAAGCATTCGCAGGGAAAATCCAAATGTTTTGCTTTTGGATGCCGGTGATATATTTCAGGGAACTCCTTACTTCAACTATTATGGCGGCGAATTGGAATTTAAGCTGATGAGCATGATGAAATATGACCTTGCCACTATGGGAAATCATGATTTCGACAACGGGATTGACGGTTTCTATTCGCAATTACACAATGCAAAGTTTGATTTCGTGAGTGCCAATTATGATTTTAAAAACACTGTTCTGGATGGCATTGTGAAGCCTTATAAGATTTTTATCAAGGACGGTATCAAGATTGGTGTTTTTGGATTGGGTGTTGAATTAGACGGATTGGTAGACAAGAAGAATTATAAAGAAACAGTCTATAATGACCCGGTCTCTGTATCGCAGGAAATGACGCGAATCCTGAAAACACAGGAGAAATGCGACCTTATCATTTGCCTTTCGCATATTGGAT
The DNA here is from genome assembly GCF_001899155.1 of Flavobacterium sp. 38-13. NCBI lineage: Bacteria > Pseudomonadati > Bacteroidota > Flavobacteriia > Flavobacteriales > Flavobacteriaceae > Flavobacterium > Flavobacterium sp. 38-13. The sequence goes on along the minus strand of NZ_MKVG01000023.1, from coordinate 116,669 downwards.
ATGCTTACAAAAACGACCCGGATAAAATTTCAGATTTAAAATTAGCCGCCGCAACAAGAGATATTGACCTGATTATTGGCGGACATACACATACTTTTCTGGACAAGCCTACGATTGTAAAAAATCTGGACGGAATTGATACATTGGTGAATCAGGTAGGTTGCTATGGTATTAATTTGGGAAGAATCGATTTTTATTTTGATACGGATAAAAATAAGATCCATAGTGGAAGAACTATTGTAGTTTAATCTTTGGTTTTATTTTGAACGCGTATATACGCTGGTTTCGCGGATATACGCGGATTAAAAAAGCCATTAAAATTTTCATTTTAATGGCTTTTTTGTTTTGTATAAGTTTGTAAAACCTATGCTTGGTTATCCTAGCATTGTTATAAAATCATCTTCTGAGATAATCGGGATATTCAGTTTATTGGCTTTTTCCAGTTTGGCAGGCCCCATATTATCGCCGGCTACCACATAGTCTGTTTTGGCAGAAATAGAGCTTCCTACTTTTCCGCCATTATCTTCAATGGATTTCTTCAGGTCATCGCGTGAGAATTTTTCAAATACTCCCGAAACCACAAAGGTTTTTCCTGCCAGTTTATCTGTTGCATCCGGATTAAATACGGTTTTGGATTCGAGCTGAACGCCATAATCACGCAATCTCTGGATGATAATTCGGTTTTCCGGATTTTCAAAAAATTCAATGACGCTTTGCGCTATACGTTCGCCAATTTCATCTACCAAAATCAAATCCATCAGGCTGGCATTACTTAGGTTATCGATATTTTGGTAGTGTTTTGCTAATTTTTTTGCAACGGTTTCACCCACATAGCGGATTCCTAAAGCAAACAGGACTCTTTCAAAAGGAACTTCTTTGGATTTTTCGATTCCGTTGACGAGATTTTCTGCTGATTTCTGCGCCATTCTTTCCAGAGGAATTACCTGCTCGACGGTAAGGTCATACAAGTCAGCGTAATTCTGTACCAGATTGTTGTTAAATAACAAGGCTACTGTTTCTCCGCCAAGTCCTTCAATATCCATTGCCTTTCTGGAAATATAATGCTGGATTCTGCCTATAATTTGTGGTGGGCATCCGTAAAAGTTCGGGCAATAATGCTGGGCCTCGCCTTCTTTACGGATTAACTCTGTCTGACATTCCGGACAGTTTGTAATATAAACGGTTGGCAGTAAATCTAAAGAGCGTTTTGTAAAGTCTACACCTATAATTTTCGGAATAATTTCGCCCCCTTTTTCTACAAAAACTTCATCACCAACACGAATATCGAGTTTTTCAATCTGGTCTGCATTATGCAATGAGGCTCGTTTTACAATGGTTCCCGCCAATTGTACCGGCTCGAGATTAGCAACCGGCGTAATCGCTCCGGTACGTCCCACCTGATAGGAAATAGAATTCAGCCGTGTAGAAACCTGTTCTGCCTTAAATTTATAAGCAATCGCCCAACGCGGTGATTTGGAAGTATAGCCTAATTCTTCCTGATAATGCAGGTTATTTACTTTTACAACTACGCCATCGGTTTCATAAGGCAATTCATGACGGTGAATGTTCCAGTAATCGATAAAGTCAAAAACTTCCTCAATACTTTTTACCAACCTGGCCTCTTTAGGCACTTTAAACCCAAAACTTCTGGCTTTTTCAAGGCTTTCAAAATGGGTTGAGAATTTAACATCATTACCAATAAAAGTATATAGAAGGCAATCCAACGGACGTTTTGCCACTTCAGAACTGTCTTGTAACTTCAAACTACCTGATGCAGTATTTCTTGGGTTTGAATAGGGAGTTTCGCCAATCTCTATCAATTCCTGATTCATTTTGGCAAAACCTTCCAACGGCAAAATAATTTCACCGCGTATTTCAAAACTATCCGGATAATCGCCTTTTAACTGTAATGGAACCGATTTGATTGTTTTGACGTTATTGGTTACATCATCGCCCTGAAATCCGTCTCCCCGCGTTACGGCACGTTTTAATTTTCCGTGCTCATAGGTAATTGAAATAGAAGCTCCGTCATATTTCAATTCACAGGTATATTCCAGCGGCACATCTCCTAATATTTTTTGGATTCTTTTTTCCCAATCCAAAACGTCTTCTTTTGAATAGGAGTTATCCAAAGAATACATTCGGTTTTTATGGGTAATGGTTTCAAAGTTTTTGGTAATCATCCCTCCCACACGCTGTGTCGGGGAATTTTCATCAAAAAACTCGGGGTGTTTGCTTTCAAGCTCCTGCAGCTCTTTCAGTTTTGTATCAAAATCATAATCTGAGATTGTAGGATTGTCCAAAACATAATAATTGTAATTATGCTGATTTAGTTCTTCCCGCAATGATTGGATGGTACTCTGAATATCCATAAAAAAAATTGGCTAGTTTAGTTCTGTAAACAGAGCACTAAAATAACCAATTTCCAATAAATAATACGATTTTATGACGATTGAATTATGCCGTTGACCTGCAAATACAATTGGCCGTCACTTAGGATAGCTCCTTGCTGTATCAGGTTAAAAATAGCATCGTTCCGTTCCTCTTCATATTCTTTCTGCCCTATCTTAATCTCTACCGTTTCAGTAAACATATTGTCACTCAACCACTGCAATCCTTCGCGGGTCATAAAATCGACTTCCGGAATAAGCGCTTTGAGTACGATTGACTTGATTACTTTTTCCTGACAATGGAAAAGAAAGATATAGCTTTTAGAAAAATGTTCCAAATAATGAGCTCCTGTCAAAACGCCTTCCCAAATCAAATCAGAAAACACATCCAATTCCTGCTCGGCAACTTCCGGTTTTTCAGCCTTGATGGCATCCCATTCCTTCTTATCGATTGACTGCGTTGCCAAAAAATTGGCAAATTCCATATGGAGCGCTTCAAACTGTTCTTTTGTTAATCTTTTGTATTTCATTATTTTGCTGTAAGCTATAGGCTTTAAGCTCCCACAAGCGTAATGCCTACGGCTTATTGCTTAAAGCTTTTCTATAATTTAAAAAAAAATCCCGACTTTCATCGGGACTTTTATATTTCAGTATTGAAAATATTATTTTTCAGCTACGATTTCGTAAGGCAAATCAACGATAACCTCTCTGTGTAATCTTACAGTCGCATTGTATTTACCAGTACGCTTAACGATTCCAGAAGTGATGAATTTTCTGTCGATTGATTGACCTTGCTTCTCCAAAGCTTCAGCGATATCGATGTTAGTGATAGAACCGAAAAGTTTTTCACCACCAGCTTTAGCTGAAATTTTGATTTCAAGAGCTTTAAGTGCTTCTGCCAATTTCTTAGCATCTTCAACAATTTTAGCTTCTTTGTGCGCTTTTTGTCTTAGGTTTTCAGCCAATACTTTTTTCGCAGAAGGAGTTGCCATGTGAGCGAATCCTTGTGGAATTAAGTAATTACGTCCGTATCCGTTTTTCACAGTTACGATATCATCTTTAAAACCTAAATTTTGAACGTCTTTTTTTAATATAAGTTCCATGTTGTTGTCCTTATTTGTAGAAGTTAGGTTTCATTGTGAAACCAACAACTTTGTTTTTACTATTTTAATAAATCGGCCACGTATGGCATTAAAGCTAAATGTCTTGCTCTTTTAACAGCTACAGACACTTTTCTTTGGTATTTCAATGAAGTTCCTGTTAAACGACGTGGAAGGATTTTCCCTTGCTCGTTAACGAATTTCAATAAGAAATCAGGATCTTTGTAATCAACATATTTGATACCTGATTTTTTGAAACGGCAATACTTCTTAGTTTTGTTTGTTTCAATATTTAAAGGCGTAAGATATCTGATATCTCCGTCTTTTTTTCCTTTTGCTGATTGTTCAATCGTAGACATAATAATTACGCTTTAGATGCTTTTAGTTTTTCTCTTCTTCTTTCTGCCCAAGAAATTGCATGTTTGTCAAGACTTACAGTCAAGAAACGCATTACTCTTTCGTCACGTCTGAATTCAGTTTCGAAAGCAATTAATACTTCAGGAGCTACTTTGAATTCAAACAGGTGGTAAAAGCCACTTTTTTTGTGTTGGATTTCGTAAGCCATCTTTTTTAGGCCCCAATCCTCTTTTGATACCATCTCTGCACCTCTGGAAGTAAGAAAATCTTCGAATTTGCTTACTGTTTCCTTTACCTGTACTTCAGATAAAACGGGATTCAAGATGAAAACAGTTTCATAGTGATTCATAATACAATGATTTTATTTGTTATAAAATTGGGTGCAAAAGTAACTATTTATTTTTAATGCACAAGCGAAATCCAATTATATTCGATGAATTACAAAAAAATGCGGAAAATATTGTTTTTTAATAAAAAAATTGTTCTACATTTATCGTACCCAATCTATAAATTCTGATTTATTATGAAATTGAATTGTGTTGTAGTAGATGACAGTGCCATACAAAGAATGACAGTAACCAAATTGGTTGCAAATCATCCAAACCTGAACTTGGTGGGCGATTTTTCCAATGCCATTGAAACTAAAAATTGTCTTACCAATAAAGAAGTGGACCTTATTTTTTTAGATATTGAAATGCCTGTCATTAATGGATTTGATTTGCTTGACGGATTAAAAGTAAAACCACAGATTATCTTTATTACCTCAAAAGCAGAATATGCCGTCAAAGCATTTGATTATGATGCAACAGATTACCTTCAGAAGCCTATTTCACCCCAGCGTTTCAATGCTGCGGTAAAAAGAGCCATGGACCTTTATCTGCTTCGTAAAGAAAATATTGATGAAGACAGCGAACACATTTTCATCAAGAGTAACCTGAAAAAATTAAAAATCTTTACTTCTAAAATCAAATGGATTGAAGCTTATGGCGATTATGTTAAAGTAGTCACTGAAGACGAGAACCACCTTGTATTATCGACCATGAAGTCGTTTGAAAACGATTTATCAAAAGAACGCTTTATCCGTGTTCATAAATCGTTTATCATTAATATTGACAAGGTAGACAAATTCAACAGCAAGTTTGCCGAGATTGGTGTGACCAAAATTCCTTTGAGCAGAAATAAAAAAGAGGATTTGGTGAAAGCTTTGGCTTCGGCTTAATAGAAATCAACATTTACGGCCACTTTAATCGGTCTGTATTGCGATACCGTTTCAAAACTATTCAGTATTTTCTGGATAGTTTTTTTTGTGCTTCCTAATGGCTGGTTTTGGGGAATCTTGATTAGGATGGTGCGTATGTACTCATTCCTGATTCTGCCTATAGCCGGTTCTTCAGGCCCTAATACCGGCAGGTCGAGATTCTGGCTCATGACCTGATACAGCCACATGGAACCGTCTTTTAGTTTTTCAAAATCACGGTGTTTGAGTGTAATCTTGATGAGTCGGAAATAAGGCGGATATTTAAAAATATGCCGGTCATACAATTGTTCTTTGTACATCCCCATATAATCATTGTTGGTAACCTGCTGGATTGTGTTATGGTTCGGGTTGTAGGTCTGAATAATGACCTTCCCTCTTTTCCCGGAACGCCCTGCCCTGCCTGAAACCTGTGTCATCATCTGATAACTTCTTTCAAAAGCACGAAAATCCGGATGGTACAACATATTATCGGCATTCATAATACCTACCAGGGAAACATTATCAAAGTCCAGACCTTTGGCCAACATTTGGGTTCCTACCAAAATATCTATTTCCCGATTTTTAAAGCTGTCCAATATTTTTTCATAGCCGTATTTGCCACGGGTAGTATCCTGGTCCATACGGGCTGTCTTTTTATTGGGAAACAATCCGGCCAGCTCCATTTCTATCTGTTCCGTACCAAATCCTTTGGTAGTAAGGTCTACGCTTGAACAGTTATGGCAACGGGTTGGTTTTGCCATCGCATAGCCGCAATAATGGCACCTTAGTTGGTTTTTATGCTTATGATAGGTCAGGCTCACGTCGCATTGCGGACATTCAGGAACGTGACCACAGGTCATACATTCCAAAACAGGTGAATAGCCACGACGATTTTGGAACAATATTACCTGTTCGCCTAAAGCCAACGCTTCTGCCATGTATTCGAGCAGTGTATCGCTAAAATGACCTTTCATTCTTTTTCGGAAGTACTTGTCTTTAAGATCGACCAATTCAATTTCCGGTAGCATTACATTTCCAAAGCGTTCGGTAATTTCTACCAAACCGTATTTGCCTCCGGACGCATTAAAATACGTTTCCAGACTTGGCGTGGCAGAACCTAAAAGCACTTTGGATTTGAAATAGTTTGCCAGAACAATTGCCGCATCGCGGGCGTGGTATCTTGGTGCCGGGTCGTATTGTTTGAACGTCTGCTCGTGTTCTTCATCAATAATGATAAGTCCCAAGTCATAGAACGGCAGAAACAGTGCCGACCTTGCCCCTATTACAATCTTTGCTTTTGGAGAATTTTCCAATACCTGTTTCCATACTTCTACCCGTTCGTTATTAGTGTATTTGGAATGGAATACGGCGACCTGATTACCGAAATGAGCCGTCAATCGTCCGACCAATTGGGTTGTAAGCGCGATTTCCGGCAAAAGATATAACACTTGTTTTCCCGAGGCAATATAGCTTTCTATCAACCTAATATAGATTTCGGTCTTACCACTGGAAGTTACGCCATGCAACAGACATACTTCTTTCTCTTCAAAAGCGTTTGAAATTTCATCGAATGCTTTTTGTTGGGCTGTACTTAGTTGAAGGTTATTCTCTTTTTGGTTTTTATCAAAAGAAACACGGTCTTCCTGTATATAATATTCTTCAAAAATGGCTTTATCTACCAATGCCTTTACCACAGCAGATGTAGCCTGAGAATGTTCTAAAAGCTGTTTTACGGAAACAGGTTTTTGTTGAGAAGCATTGAGTTGAAAATAACTCAATAGAATTTCTTTTTGCTTTTGTGCCTTTTTATTTAGATTATCTATTAAGGCTATCAGATTCTGTTCGTCGACGTAATCTGTATGCAGACGGATATATTTAGTAAGTTTGGGCTTGTACAACTCTACTACTTCTTCCTGAACCGCCAGTATTTTTTTATCGATAAGTTTTTGGATTGTCGGAAAAACATTTTTCTTGCCTAATAAGGCTACAATATCCAATACTTTAAGAGAGCTTTGGTGTTGCAAGGCTTCATAAATAAGGAACTCATCGTCAGAAAGCTGCGTTTCGTCAACTTCGGTTTCTTTTTTCTGCGATATGATGGTTTCACTTTCTAACAGTAAAGCCGAAGGCATGGCACCACGATATACATCGCCAATGGCACACATATAATACGAAGCTATCCATTGCCAATGGGTAATCTGGATTTCGGTTACGACTGGAATTTCGTCTAAAATCTGATGGATTTCTTTGGCTTCGTATAGAGCAGGTTCATTTTGATGCAATTCTATAGACAATGCCGTATACACTTTGCTTTTGCCAAATGGCACTGCAATACGCATTCCTTTTTGAATGTAATTGTATTCTGCTTCTGAAACCCTGTAGGTAAAAGTTTTAGATAAAGACAGAGGAAGAATGACTTCTACAAAATACATTTAAAGGCTGTTTGGTTTTTACAAAGATAAGGGTTTGCCTGAATAGTTCTATATTCAATAATTATAATGCAAAACAAAACCTTAGCACATTAATCACTTAGAATCTTTAAATTGAATGCGGATTAAATCGATGACGCGGATTTTCGCGGATTTATAAATATGGATAAACAAAACCCAGAACCTCAGTAGCTTGCCCTCCTTAGAACCTTTTAAAATTAAATGCGGATTTACGCGGGTTTTCAAATCAGAATAAACAAAACTTAGAAACTCAGTAGCTTAGAGCCTTTAAAATTGAACGCGGATTAAACCGATGACGCGGATTTTCGCTGAATTTTAATATTAGAATGAACAAAACTTAGGAACTCAGTAGCTTGCCTAAACCAATGACGCGGATTTACGCTGAATTTTAATATTAGTAGAATGAACAAAACTTAGAAACTCAGCACCTTAGCCACTTAGAACCTTAGCAAAAACTCAATTAAACAAATTCTTTCTCTTTAATCGATTAATAGCTCCATTTAACTCAAAGCCCAACAAAAGAATCATACAATTCAACCAGATATAAATCATCAGAATTAGCAGTGTTCCGATAGAACCATAGAGTTCGTTGTATTTTGCAAAACGCACTACATAAATCCCGAAGATAAAGGAAGTCAGTATAATTAAAATGGTAGTAAAGACAGAACCTATGCTAAAAAAGGAATGGCGTCGGGTTTGTTTGGTTCCGAATTTAAAGAGTATGGAGGTTGCCGTCAGAATCATTAATCCAACGAATACAAAACGGCCAATGCTAACAAAATTGATGTTTTCAAACAAACCTTCGCTTTTCATACGCTGTATGATGTATTCGAAAACGACAATGGAGGAAACAGTTACAATTAACAGGAACGATAATATAATGGCTATACCTAAAGCCACAGCATACTGACGAAAAAAGCCACGGGTGACGGTAATATGTCTTGAAATTTCAAAACCTCCCAATATGGCATTGACACCGTTCGCCATCAAAAAGATAGAAAGCAGGAAACCCGAGGAAAGTAATCCGCGGTAACTGTTATTTAAAATATCATTGATGATTTTGTAGATGGCTTCATAGGTATTGGGCGGTACGCTTTCTTCTACGAATTTCAGGAAATCGGCTTGAAATCCTTCAATGGGAATGTACGGAATCAGGTTTAGGATAAAGAGCGCAAATGGAAAGAGCGCCATGAAAAAGCTAAAAGCAATCGCACTCGCCCTATAGGAGAAGGCTCCTTTGGCAATTCCGATAAAATAGAGTTCGAGCAGGTCGTAAAGCGATAATCCCTCCAGCCACGGCAGCTTGATACGCTGCGTGAGATGCATTAGCGGACGAATTACGGGAATTTTTTCGAGCTTGTCTTCTATTATCTTTGTCACCTTGTTTGTTTTAGATGGCTTTTAGGCTAAGATCCATATTATAGACTGAATGCGTCAGCGCTCCGGATGAAATGTAATTGACACCACAGTCCGCATAATTTCGGATTGTCTTTTCATTGATATTTCCTGAAGATTCCGTTTGACATTGGTCACCAATTAAAGCTACAGCTGTACGGGTCATATCATAATCGAAATTGTCGAGCAGTATTCTGTAAACGTTATCCGATTGCAGGATTTCGCGTACTTCATCCAGGTTTCTTGCTTCGACTATTATTTTTAAATCCAGATTGTTTTGCTTTAGATAGTCGTTTGTCTTTTGGATGGCTTTGGTAATTCCTCCGACAAAATCGATATGGTTATCTTTTAGCATGACCATATCATATAATGCAAACCGGTGGTTTTCTCCTCCTCCTATTTTCACCGCCCACTTTTCAATAGCACGGATACCGGGTGTTGTTTTTCTGGTGTCCAGTACTTTGGTTTTGGTTCCTTCCAAAAGTCGGGCAAAGGATTGGGTTTTGGTTGCTATGGCAGACATACGCTGCATGGCGTTTAACACCAGGCGTTCTGATTTTAGTATGGATTGTGAGCTTCCGCTAACATGAAAGACAACGTCACCGTATTTTACAGGTGTTCCATCCTGAATGAATGTTTCTACTTTCAGGTCTTTATCAACATATTGGAAAATCATTTTGGCAAATTCCACTCCGGCAATAATACCTTCGTCTTTTACCAAAAGCTTGGCTTTTCCTTGTGCTGTTGCGGGAATACAGGCTAATGAGCTATGGTCGCCATCGCCTACATCTTCGCGTATTCCGTTTTCTATGATTAGTCTTAATTCGTTTTGAAACTGTGCTTCTGAAATCATCTTGCCATTTTAATTGAAGCTAAAATAATAAAATCTTTAGACTTGAATGCTGTTTGCTTTATTTAATTGCCCACAATTTACCGGGTTTTCTATTTTTTGAATTCCTGATGAGATAGGCTTATCTTTGCCGTGCAACACTTAGAAACTTAGCATCTAAAATCTTAGAAAAAAATGAACATCAAGCTTATCGCCATTGGAAAAACCGACAATAAATCGTTACAAACGCTGATTGACGATTATCAAAAACGTTTGTCTTTCTATATTAAGTTTGAGCTGGAGATTATTCCGGATATCAAAAATGTAAAGAATCTTTCGGAAGCGCAGCAAAAGGAAAAGGAAGGCGAATTGATTTTATCAAAATTGGCTGCCACAGACCAGCTTGTGTTGCTAGATGAGAATGGTAAGAGTTTTTCGAGTGTCGGATTTTCTGAAGAATTGCAGAAGAAGATGAACTCAGGCATCAAGACCCTGGTTTTTGTTATTGGCGGCCCTTATGGTTTTTCAGAGGCCGTTTATGCTAAGGCTCAGGGAAAGATTTCGTTATCTGCCATGACGTTTTCGCACCAGATGGTTCGTTTGTTTTTTATTGAGCAGTTGTATCGAGGTTTTACTATTTTGAGGAATGAACCATACCATCATCAATAGTGGATAGTTGATAGTTTTTAGTGGATAGTTGTTGGAGTGGATAGATGATAGTGGATAGTGTTTAGTGGATAGTTGTTGGAGTGGATAGATGATAGTGGATAGTGTTTAGTGGATAGTTGTTGTAGTGGATAGATGATAGTGGATAGTGTTTAGTTGGGCTTGCGGTATAAACAAATTTATTTATAGAACCAGCTTTCTCTAAAATCTTAAATCAAAAATTCTCTAAAACAAACACTTCTTATCTAAACCCACTAATAACTAAAGCCTATCCATTATCAACTAACAACTGCTATAAACTATCAATTATCAACTGCTCGACAGAGCATAACTGTTTCTAAGGCTTCTTTTACATCGTGAACTCTTAAAATCTTTGCGCCTTTGAGTAGGGAAATTGTATTGAGGACTGTGGTTCCGTTCAGGGATTCCTGTGGTGTGGTACCTAATGTTTTGTATATCATGGATTTTCTGGAAATGCCTGACAGGATTGGCAATTCAAGCATTTGGAACAGTTCGAGTTTGTTCATTACTTCAAAATTCTGCTCAGTGGTTTTTGCAAAGCCAAAACCGGGATCGATTATGATGTCGTTTATGCCAAGGCTTCGGGCGTGGTTTACTTTTTCGGAAAAATAGTAAAGCATGTCTTTAATGATGTCATCATATTGCGTAAGGCTTTGCATCGTTTTCGGGTTGCCACGCATGTGCATCATGATATAAGGCACATTATATCTGGCTACGGTTTCCATCATTTTGTCATCTAATCCTCCGGCAGCAATGTCATTAATGATTGCCGCTCCATGTTCGATGGCATTTTTGGCCACCCCACTTCGAAATGTATCAACAGAGATAATAATTTCCGGGAAAACTTTTACCAACAGGTCGATTATGGGAATAAGCCTGTTTAATTCTTCCGCTTCGGAAACAAATTCGGCATTGGGTTTTGAGGAATAGGCTCCGATGTCAATAAAAGTAGCGCCTTCATCCAACATCTGTTTTACTTTATCAATGATAGCCTGTTCGTTGTCATTTTTTCCTCCATCATAAAAAGAATCGGGAGTGATATTCAATATTCCCATTACTTTGGGAGTTGAGAGGTCGATAAGCGTTCCTTTGCAGTTCATTTGACTGGTTCTCGTCTTTATATTTTTTATTGGATTGGAAAATTGTCTGTTGCAAGGCTTTTTGCTTTTCGCCCTAAACCTTTTTTCACTATTTTTGGACAAATTTCATACAAAGATACACCAAATAATGAATAGTACTTCTCAAGAATTTGACCGCATCATTGGCATCTGCCGCTCTTTATATATCAACAAAATGCAGGATTACGGTAGTGCGTGGCGCATCTTGCGACTGCCATCGCTAACCGACCAGATTTTTATTAAAGCACAGCGAATCAGAAGCCTTCAGGAAAACGACGTCCGTAAAGTAGATGAGGATGAAACGGGAGAATTTATCGGTATTATCAACTATTCTATCATGGCGCTTATCCAATTGGATTTGGGTGTGGTCGACCAGCCGGATTTGGATACGGAAAAAGCAACACAGCTTTATGATGAAAAGGTAGCTTTGACAAAAGCTTTAATGGAAGCCAAAAACCATGATTACGGCGAAGCCTGGCGTGATATGAGAGTGAGTTCCCTAACCGATTTGATTTTACAGAAACTATTGCGCGTCAAACAGATTGAGGACAACAAAGGAAAAACTATTGTTTCTGAAGGTATTGATGCCAATTATCAGGATATGATTAACTATTCTGTTTTTGCCCTGATTCTGATGGGTTTTGCCAAATAACAACTCATTAACAAATTAGATATAGCATTAGCTTTATTTTTGAGAAAACTTAAACTCATGGAAAACTTTAAAAAATACCTGCCCTGGACCATCCGTATCCTGATTTCTTTCTTATTTCTAATTTCGGCCGTAGCTAAATTATACCCGTCCCCTTATTTTGCTATTTCTACATTTGAAGTAAAACAGCTCTATCCGATGGGATTTTCAGAAGATTTTTCTGTTTTCTTTTCCAGAATATTAATCGGGATTGAATTGGCCTTGGGTCTTTTATTGCTCCAGCCGCATTATTTAAAGAAATGGGTAATTCCGGCTACGATATTGATGCTTGTCGTATTTACAACGCACTTAACCATTGATACCATTCAAAATGGTGGTAATACCGGAAACTGCGGTTGCTTTGGCAGCCTGCTTCCTATGACGCCAATTGAGGCTATTATCAAAAATGTTATTGCAATTGTGCTCCTGGCGTATTTGCTGTATTTGTTACCAAAAGGAGCTACAGATAAAAAGAATTTCTGGGTACTGACAACTGTTACTCTTGCGTGTATACTAGCAATTTTTATGATGGCTCCTATACAGCCAAAAGCGGTAGAAGGCAATATTGACGATGCTTCTGCCCTGCCTATTGAATCTTTAGATACTTTCCCAACACAATCTGCCGATTCTTTAGCGACAGCTCCTGCTGCGGAAACTAAAACTGCAGAAACTCCTGTTGTTGAAGCAGAAGCTAAAGCAGCCGATGAGCCTGCTCCGCAAAAATCAGGTTATGCGCAGTATTTCAGTAAGGCAGACCAAGGCAAGAAAATCATCTGTCTTTTTGTTCCGGGTTGTGACCATTGCCGCGATGTTGCAAAAGAATTGGCAGAAATGAGAGCAAAAAACAAAAACTTCCCGGAAGTATCTGTTTTATTTATGAACGAAGAACCTGAAAAGATTCCTGATTTCTTCAAATTTGCAGGTACAGAATATCCGTATAAAGTTTTGGAAGTGATTCCTTTCTGGAAACTTTTAGGCACCAGTAAAGATACTCCGGGCGTCATTTACCTTTGGAATGGAAACAAAATCAAAGAATGGGACGGTATCAACGAAAAGAAATTCGTAGGTTCTGAACTGCAGAGTGTCTTGAAAAAAAGCTATTCAGAGCTTAAAAAATAAGCATCGTTGATTAAATACTTAGTACATAAAATAGGATATGCACTGCTGACACTTTTCGGAGTTGTCACAGTCATATTCTTTTTATTTAATGTATTGCCCGGTGACCCGGCAAGAATGATGCTTGACCAGAATGAAAATTCAGAACAATTGGCAATTGTCAAGAAGAAATATGGATTTGACAAGCCTATTTCTACACAATATTTATATTACCTCAACGACCTTTCCCCTGTTTCTTTCCACAGCAAAAATCAGGAGGATTATACATTTCTTACGGAAGGAAAATACAATGCCCTGCGTTTGTTTTCAATCGGAAATAATGAAGTCGTATTAAAAACGCCTTACCTGCGCGAAAGTTTTCAGAAAAGTGGCAAGAAAGTATCGGATGTGATTGGAAATACGTTACCCAATACCTTTCTGTTGGCTTTATTTGCTATTATTATTGCCATTGTAATTGGAATTCTGCTGGGAATAGTTTCGGCACTCTACAAAGACACCTGGCTCGACCGACTTATCGCTTTGTTAAGTACACTTGGAATGAGTATTCCCTCCTTTTTCAGTGCCATTTTGTTCGCCTGGCTTTTTGGATTCCTGCTGCACGAATATACCGGACTAAACATGACAGGAAGTTTGTATGAGGTAGATGATTTTGGAGAAGGACACTACATTCAATGGAAAAACATAGTACTTCCAGCAATTGTTTTGGGTATTCGACCATTGGGTGTTGTGATACAACTAATGCGTAATTCGCTGTTAGAAACATTTGGACAGGATTATATCCGAACTGCCCGCGCTAAAGGACTATCAGAATTCCAGATTATAAGGAAACATGCTGTAAAAAACTCCCTGAATCCTGTAGTAACGGCTATTTCAGGTTGGTTTGCTTCGATGTTGGCAGGAGCTGTTTTTGTAGAATTTATATTTGGCTGGAACGGCTTGGGAAAAGAAATTGTAGAGGCTTTAAATAATTTAGACCTGCCCGTAATTATGGGTTCGGTATTGGTGATTGCTACAACTTTTGTAGTGATTAATATACTGGTAGATATGGTATATGCGTATTTAGACCCGAAGATTCGATTGCAGTAAATTTTATTACCAACCCTGGCAGGGTTTGAAACCCTGCCAGGGTGAAATATTTAATAAATCTTTCTGAAAACTTAGTAGTATATTTGCTTATCACATTAAGAAAAAAAACAATGAAAAAAATATTCTTATCACTTCTTGTCGTTTTAGGAACCATTTCTTGTTCTAAAGCGCAAAAAAGCGAATTTTCTCCGGAAGCACTGACTGAAAAATTACAGACATTAGACGGAAAAGAAATCTCTTTTAAGGAAATATTGAACAAACACAAAGGAAAAACTCTTGTAATAGATGTTTGGGCTTCCTGGTGTGGTGACTGTGTTAAGGCGATGCCGAAAGTCAAGGATATGCAGGAAAAAAGTCCAACGACAGATTACATCTTTATTTCTATGGACAAAACTGCCGACAAATGGAAAACCGGAATTGAAAAGCATGACCTTAAAGGGGAGCATTACCTGGCTCCGGACGGTATGAAAGGTAAATTTGGAAAAGCGATTGACCTGGATTGGATTCCGAGATATATCGTCATTGATAAAAAAGGAAAAATTGCTATCTACAGAGCTATTGAAACCGATTTTGATAAAATAAACGCTACTTTAAAAAAACTAAAATAATGAGACAAAAGATTGTTGCAGGCAACTGGAAAATGCACAAAAACGCTGAAGAAACAGAAGATTTACTAAATGACCTGATTGATAAACTTCCAAACGATGTAGAAGCCCATATCATTGTAGCTCCTACTTTCGTTAATCTGGCTTCTGCCGTTGACCATCTTGAATTTACCAACATTGGTGTTGCCGCACAAAATATGCACCAGGCCGAAAGTGGCGCCTTTACAGGCGAAATTTCTGCCGATATGCTTAGAAGTATTGGTGTAGGCATTGTTATTTTAGGACATTCTGAAAGAAGAGCTTACTTCCATGAAACGGATGCCCTTCTTGCTGAAAAAGTGAATACGGCACTAAAGCATGACATGCAGGTTATTTTCTGCTTTGGAGAAGAATTAAAAGACAGACAGTCCGGAAACCATTTCAATATTGTAGAAAACCAATTAAGAGACGGATTGTTCCATCTGGAAGCCAAAGACTGGGAAAATATCATTCTTGCCTACGAGCCGGTTTGGGCTATCGGAACAGGCGAAACTGCTACACCGGAACAGGCACAGGAAATGCACAAATTTATCAGAGAAACAATTACTGCTAAATACAGCGCTACGCTTGCTGAAGAAGTTTCAATCCTTTACGGAGGTAGCGTAAAACCAGATAATGCAAAGGAAATTTTCTCCAAGCCTGATGTGGATGGCGGACTGATTGGCGGTGCCGCTTTAAAGGCATCTGATTTTGCTGCTATTGTCGCTTCTATATAAGCATCAGATAAATTAACATAAAAAAGGCCCGGATTTCGTATTCGGGCTTTTTTATTAAGGCAATATTACGCCAGCATTATGCCTTAACATTTATAAAACATCCGGATAGCACCTCTTAAACATTCTTTTATGAGACAGTAATAGCTGATTAACACCACATAGTGACTTTTGTCGGAATTAATCAACTACATACTTATGTCACACAACTACACCTCAAAAACAGGAAAAGTACTCCAGATGCTTCTTCTCCTTTTTGCAGCCCAATTTATGAATGGGCAAACCCTTATCCATTATTGGAATTTTAACAACAATGCTTCAGTAGCCACTATTACGACTCCAACGCAGACATTGGTTACCGGTGCTTCGTTAACTGCCATTGCAGGAGGAATCAGTACTATTGACTTTGCAGGAGGAACCGGGCAAAATTTTGATGTACAAAATCTGAATGCCAGAAATAATGACGCTTCAGGTACACATTTACGTTTTAACGACCCGATTGGCGGTGCGTTGCAATTTGCATTGCCAACAACCGGCTATGAAAACATCATTGTAAAGTTTGCCACACGCCGTTCAGGTTCCGGAGCCGGAAACCAAAAATGGTCGTATACGGTTGACGGAACTACTTTTGTTCCTTTTGCTACCATTGCTCCAAACAACGGAAATCCTGCTTTAGAAATATTGGATTTCAGCGCTATTGCAACTGTAGATAACAATCCCAACTTTAAACTAAAAGTAGAATTTGAAGTTGGAGCCGGAGGAACTGTCGGCAATAACCGTTTTGACAACTTTACTGCTGAAGGCAATAGTGTTGGCGGTGGTGATACTGTGGCTCCAACCGTAACTTATGTTCCTGCCAATTCCAGTACCAATATTGCTGTAGATGCCAATATTACCATAAACTTTAATGAAGCTATCCAATTAGTTAATGATGCCGCAATCGACAATACGAATGTAGACGCTTTGGTAGAATTGCGTCTAAATAACGCATCTGGAGCCTTGGTTCCATTCGATGCTACTATTTCAGGAAATACCATCACGATCAACCCTACTTCAAATTTGGCTAATAACCAGACGTATTATGTTGCCTTGCTTCCAAATACGGTAGAAGATCTTAGTGGTAATGCAGTAACAGCGGTTACTTCAAGCTCATTCACTACCATTGCGGTACAAACTCAATTCCAGGCCAGCGATTTGGCCTTTGTGGGTTATAGAATGAATGCTTCCGGAACAGAAGACGAAGTTGCTTTTGTTACTTTTGTAGATATCCTTCCGGGTACTTTCCTGACTTTTACGGACTCAAAATATACGTCAAACACCCAACCACAATGTCCAAACGGAATTGTATGGACTGTAGGTGCTAACGAATGTATTCCGGCCGGTTCTGTAGTGAAAATCCAAACCTCAGCTTTAATTGCCAGCAAAGGAACCGTTACAGGTTCTGGTTTTGGATTAAGTTCTGGTGGCGATCAGATTATCGTTTATTCCGGAACAGCTGCTGCTCCTAATTATATCACAGCTCTAAGTTCAAACGGTTGGGTTACTACAAATGCTTCTTGCAGCGGAAGCTTATCGATGTTACCAGCCGGATTGGTTGATGGAACAAGTGCCTTAAACACTTCAACTGCTCCAGGCAACGATGCAGGAAATGCAGTAAACGCTTATTATAATGGTGTACAGACCGGAACTACGACTATTTTAAAAACGGCAATCCTGAATCCTGCTAATTGGGTAGCAATTGCCGGAGGTACAGCTCCTCAAACGTGGCCGGTTTGGAATTTTCCAAGTTCCTTACAGGTACAGAATGCTGTTGTAATAAACAACACTACTCTTCAGATTACATTTAACGCCAACCTTAATGTTGCTTCGGCTTCTAACGTTGCTAATTATACCGGAGTTGCTAACCTTAGTTCGGTTAACGTATCAAACAACATTGCTACTTTAACTTTCTCAGTTCCTTTTGCTCCTGCTACAAATTATGCATTAGTCATCAGCAATATCCAGGATGCTTCCGGTACTGCTATGGCTTGTCCTTATACTTACAACTTTAGCTTTAATGCTACCTTATCATTGGCTTCTAATTTTATTACTGTTAATGAAGATTCCGGAGTTTTAAATTTTGTTGTCAATCTTGCTGCTGCGGCAACGGGTTCTGTTGACCTGGTTGTAAAATCGGCTCCGTTCAGTACAGCAGATTCTAATGATTTTACGTTCACTACAAGAACATTAAACTTTACTTCTGCCAGCACTTTGGCACAGACTATCCAGATTCCGATTATTGACGATACAACTCCGGAACAGCAGGCAGAATATTTCGTATTGAGCCTTGAAAACCCTGTTGGATATACAATTACCGGAAATCCGATGGCTACCATCTATATCAAGGATAACGACAGAGCTGCAAAAGTTCCGAACAACGATATCCAGTTAAATTATATTGGAAGTTTTGACCCGTCAGGAAGCAATAGCAGCACTTGCGAAATTGTAGTACACGACCCTGCTTCTCAAAGATTGTTCACAACAAGTGCTGTGGCAGGTTATCTTGACATTATTGATTTCTCAAATCCAACAGACTTGACGGTAGTAAACTCCATCAACATGAATCCTTACGGAGGTGTGACCAGTGTTGCCGTTAAAAACGGAGTTGTTGCCGTAGCCTCACCAAATGCAAACGAAGCATTAAACGGTTCTGTAGTGTTTTTCAATACTGATGGTGTTTTCCAGAAACAGGTTACGGTTGGTGCACTTCCTGATATGATTACGTTCACTCCGGACGGCACAAAAGTACTAACGGCTAACGAAGGACAGCCCAATGCAGACTATACAGTTGACCCAGAAGGCTCTGTTAGTGTAATTGATATTTCAGGAGGAATCGCTTCCCTTTCACAATCTAACGTAACGACGATGCTGTTTACACAGTCCAACAGTCAGGAATCGGCTTTAATAGCTGGTGGTGTCAGAAAATTAAAAGCATCAAGTACACTATCACAAGACCTTGAGCCGGAATATATCACAATTAGTGCTGATTCTCAAAAAGCATGGGTTGCCTTGCAGGAAAACAATGCTATAGCCGAAATCAACCTGACAAACAATACGTACACTTCTATTTGGGCATTAGGCACAAAAGATATGAGTGTAGTTGGAAACGGAGCCGATATTTCTGATAATAACGGACAAATCCTGATTGCTAACTGGCCAATAAAATCATTCTACCAGCCTGATGGAATCGCTACTTATGCTGCTGGAGGTACTAATTATATCGTAACAGCTAATGAAGGTGACGAAAAAGAATACACAGGATTCGTTGAGCGTATTACTATCGGAGCGTCAGGTTACGGATTAGATGCTGTTGCTTATCCACAGGCAGCTATGCTAAAAGAAAGCTATAATGCAGGTCGATTCAGAGTCTCCGCCTTTTCAGGCAATACAGATGCTGATGCCGATTTTGAACAAATTTATGCTTTGGGAGGGCGTTCCTTCTCTATCTTTAATACCGACACCAAACAGCTGGTTTTTGACAGTGGTGACGATTTTGAAATGTATACTTCTTTGACACCATCTATTAATCCAATCTTTAATGCCGATCATGAAGATAACACACCAAAAGGAAGAAGCCGTGCCAAAGGTCCGGAACCGGAAGGCGTAACACTTGCTGAAATTGCCGGAAAAACTTTTGCTTTTATTGGTTTGGAAAGAATTGGTGGTGTTATGGTATATGATGTTACCAATCCAAACGACGTGAAATTCGTAGATTACAAAAATAGCCGTAGCGTTTCTGCTTATGCCGGTGACCACGGTCCGGAAGGCATTACGTATATCAAAGCTGCAAACAGCCCTACCAATAAAGATTATATTGTAGTGGCTAATGAAATCAGCGGTACGTTGACTTTGTTTGAAATAAACACAGAAAACCTTTCTGTACCTGGATTCGAAAATGAGCCTAAAACGTTCGTATTGTTCCCGAATCCGGCAGTTGACGGAATCGTATACTTTAACAGAATAGCTGATATCGAAGTTTTCGATTATACAGGAAAATCAATTCACCAGGCAAAACAAGCCCTGACAATAGATACTTCATCATTCGCATCAGGTATTTATCTGGTAAAAACTTCAGAAGGAATTACAAAGAAACTTGTTGTGAAGTAATCCTTCTTTTACCTTCCTTTCTTCAAAAGCCGGTTTCGTCCTGAAACCGGCTTTTTATTTGCTATCCCGTAAAGTTCTATCATAAAAAAGCCTGTCATATTTGAACAGGCTTTTATACTTAGCGTCTTGGCGCCTTTGCGAGCTGTTCACGCAAAGGCGCAGAGCCGCAAAAAAATAGTAGTAAAATTATGTTTTATGAGGTTTAGAATTAAAAAAGCTGGCTTCTACATTTTGAGCCAGCTTATTAACCATATATTTTTTATTCTTAAATTCCTATTTCTATCTGAAATCTCAAATACCAGTTTTGTTTAGTACTTCCGTCAAAATAATTCAGGTCGTCTAGTGTCAGCTCTCCTTGTAATTTAAAAGCATGTTCCCAGATGTATTTGGTAAGGCCAATGCTGTATTGTTTTGCATTAGGTGCATATTGCCTGATATCATCATGTACTTTTTGTGTAGAGAATCTTCCAATAATTTCATAATTGGTTGGGAAAAGATAACTCAATTGGTAGTCCATACCGCTTCCAACAAATACATACTTTATGTCCTGAATATCTTCGGGATTGACCGTAACCGGATTATTGGCAGTTCTTGACATATAGCTTGACATGGCAGCCCAACCATCATATTTTACGATGGCATCCAACAAGACTGATTTCATGGTTCGCTGTTCAAACAAGTCGTCACCCAATTGTCCTTGTGTTCTTCTGGCGTGGTTGTTTTGCTGGAAAGCTGCAGAAAGCATCAGTTTTGGCTTTTTCTCGCGGGCAATATCACCTTCAAAATAAACACCGTCTTTTGAAAATGCGCCAAATGGAAGAATCTCTACTTTTCCGGTAAGCGCTACGCCATTGTCATTGCTTTTTGTCCAGTTTCTTCCTTCACCGGTACTAACGGCTGTTTTGACATTATAGGAGAACTTTTCAGCATAATCATTTAAGTAATGTGCCTGAAAACCAAAATCCCTATCAATCGTAAACTTTGCATTATTGATAGAGCGGTCCGTTAGTTGCAAACCTCCGGATGAGTTAACCCTTTGCCTGTTTCCCGGAAGTTTGGTCTGTCCAAAACTAAAACTCCAGCTTTTGTTAGGCCTGTAATAGACTACCGCATCACGGATAATATTAATATTTTCACCTTCTTCAATTTCACCTACATCGCCCGGAGCAAAAGAAAGCTGTAAAGCGTATAGAAATTTTGGGTTTCCGACATAACCGTCAAAACGCAACCTCAATCGTCTGATTTGCCCGTCATAAGCCGCATCTTCACCTTCATTCTGTATATAAGTAACCCTATTCTGCATTCTGAAACGGATATTCAGTTGGAAAAGGCTGTCGGGAGACGTTAATCCCAAACCGCGACCGAAATTATAATAGGGTAAGGTGGGAAGTTTCAGGTCATTGTCTTTTGTAGTAACTTTAATGTCCTGTGCTTGTGCAGACAGTCCTAAGAACAATAGAAAGAGAGGAAAAATTTTCTTCATTTTAAGTTTTGATTGGTGTAATTTTCGACAAAGGTAAATTCACATTTTGGAAACACTTAGGACACAAATATTATTTTTCTTTGTGTAAAAATACACATACGTTATCATAGCGCAAACTTAATATTAATTTTAACCGCCGAATGTTATGATAATATTACCTTTGCAAAAATTTTATGTTATGGCAAATACCTATCTGGGATATCACTTCAAAGTAGAACCAAAAGAACTGGGTTCGGAAATCCTTGTAGCTGAATTGGGCGAAAAACCTTTTGAAAGCTTTATCGAGACTGAATTCGGAGTTACGGCTTATATCCAGAAAGCACTTTGGACCGAAGATGTCCTTGAGGATATTTTTATATTGACTTCACCTGAATTTACCGTAAGCTATACGATAGAAGAAATTGAGCAGGTAAACTGGAATGAAGAATGGGAAAAGAATTTCGAAGCAATTGATGTTGATGGAATTTGTCATGTACGTGCCCCATTTCATGAAAAAACGGATGCCCAATATGATATCGTTATCGAACCTAAGATGTCTTTTGGTACCGGGCATCACGAAACAACACACATGATGATTCAGCATCTGCTTGAAACGGATGTAGCGGGAAAGAAAACGTTGGACATGGGTTGCGGAACGGCAATTTTAGCCATTTTGGCTGAAATGAAAGGTGCACAACCTATCGATGCCATAGACATTGACAATTGGTGTTATTTAAATTCCATTGAAAATGCCGAGCGTAACAATTGCAAACACATTACCGTTTATGAAGGCGATGCGGCTTTACTTGCCGGACGTAATTATGATGTGATTATCGCCAATATCAACCGAAATATATTACTGGAAGACATGCAGCAATATGTTGATTGCCTGAATCCGGGAGGCACGCTTTTCCTAAGCGGTTTTTATGAAGAAGACATTCCTGTAATTGATGCTTCGTGCACAGAAAAAGGACTAACCTATGTTAAAAAACATCAAAAAAACAACTGGGTGGCCCTGAAATACGTAAATTAGCCAAAATTTTGATTATGAGCACTAAAGAAAAAATTTTAGAAGAAGTACTGGTTGAAGAACTGACTTCCTTAAACAATGAAATTATTCTTTATAATGACGATGTGAATACCTTTGACCATGTTATCGATACGTTGATACGGGTCTGCAATCATACTTCCGAGCAAGCAGAGCAATGTTCCATCATTGTGCATTATAAAGGAAAATGTACCGTGAAAACCGGTTCGCTGGACGAATTGAAACCACAGTGTACCCAGTTGTTAGAAGCCGGACTAAGCGCTGAGATAGTTTAAATAGAACAAGTTGTCCAAGAGATGAGTAGTCCAACCAAACTTGCCAACAGATTTCGCGAAGTAATTTTAAATGGTACCTGGATTGCAAATACCAATTTTAAAAATGAATTAGACGATTTAGATTGGGAAATTGCTACTGCAAAATTTCAAAATCTAAATACGATTGCTATTCTTGCTCAGCATATCCATTACTATATAAATGGAGTAAAAAATGTATTTCTTGGTGGACATTTAGAAATAAGCGATAAATACAGTTTTGATTTTCCTGACATTAATTCCCAACAGGAGTGGAAAAATTTTCTTGTAAAATTTTGGAATGATTCTACAGAATTTGCTCAACTGATTGAAAATTTGGATAAGGAAAAACTAAATGAACCTTTTGTCGACGAAAAATATGGAACTTATTTGAGAAATATTGACGCAATGATTGAGCATTCTTATTACCATTTAGGACAAATTGTTTTAATAAAAAAAATTATTCAAAATAGTCGGGGCTAAACCTCGCCGATTAGATAAAAAAAGGCTCCCATTAGGAGCCTTTTTTTTATCTAATCAGTTTTTTGTAAAAACTTTTACGACTTTCACCGGAACACCACTCACGTCAACCGTATTTTCATACCGCAATTCTGAGCCGTTTAATTTTGTAACCTGATAGGTGTCAGTCCCAATCGTTAGCGTATTCCCATTTTTAGCCCATGTCGACTGGCTGGCGTCTTCTACACAGGCATTGTTCTGGTCTTTATTCATCAAAACATTCCGGAAAACGCCTCCTTCTTTAAACTCAACATGGTCTTTTTCACAGCCGTTTTCATGACCAACATAACTTTGGTCAGTCGGAGTGCCATTTCCTGTTGTTACGATAGTTTTGTTATAATTCCATTTACCAACAATAGTTCTTTCGAAACCACCATCATCTGAATTACAGGATGCGAATAATAAGCCTGTAACGGCAGTCATGCAAAACAAAATTTTATTCTTTCTCATAGGGTTGTGTTTTGAAAATATAACTAAAAAACCGGCTAAAAATTGTGATATAGTGGCAATACATCCAAAAGAGGCTTGCAAAGTTTTCATTTCAAATCGTATATTCGTAATACTAAAACCTAACCCCAACACATTTTGTCGAAAAAATTACTCCTATTAGTCCTGTTCAGTTATTTTCTGGGTTTTTCCCAGGAACTCCCTCCTATACTGAAATATGCCTCCAACATGTATGGAGCCGGCAACCAAAACTGGATGATAACCCAGGACAGTAACCAGTTTATCTACTTTGCCAATAATGAAGGACTCCTGGAATTCAATGGTGCCAACTGGACGCTTTATCCATCGCCTAACGAAACCATTATACGGTCAGCAAAATCCATCAATAACAGGATATACACAGGTTGCTATATGGAGTTTGGCTATTGGGAGAGGAAAAAAGACGGCTTATTAAAATATACTTCGCTAAGCAAACCCATAATAGACAAAATGCTGGACGATGAACAGATTTGGAATATCATCGATTATGACCAATGGGTCATCTTCCAATCGCTCAACCAGATTTTTTTATACGATACCAAAACCTCCAAATTCAAGATTATTTCTCCGAAAGGAGCCATTTCAAGAGCCTTTAAAGTTAACGATGCTATCTATTACCAAACCTACACAGAAGGTCTTTTTGAAATTGAAAATGGTGAAGGCAAACTGATTTCCAATGACCCGGTCCTGTTAAAAAATAAAATTGTAAACATTTTTTCCAGAAATGGCGGTCTGTTATTACAAACGCAGTTCAACGGTTTTTACACCTATTCCAATGCCCGGTTCGAAAAATGGCATACCGAAGCAGATGCAGACCTTTCTGCCAGCAGTATTTACAGCAGCCAAATTCTTTCAGACGGAAGCTTTGCCCTGGGCAGCGTTTCCAATGGCATATTTATCATCTCCAAAGAGGGAAAAATGCTGTATCATATTACCCAAAACAAAGGATTAAGCAATAACACGGCACTTTCTATTTTTGAAGACCATGACCATAATATCTGGATTGGACTCGATAACGGAATCAATTGCATCAATATCAATTCGCCCGTGCGTTCTTTTGCAGACGATACCGGAATACTGGGCACAGTCTATACTTCCATTCTCCACGATGGAAAATTATATGTAGGGACCAATCAGGGATTATTTTATAAAAATTACGGTTCGGCAGAAGATTTCAAATTCATCAATGGCACCAAAGGGCAGGTCTGGACGCTCTATTCATATAAAGGCACTTTGTTCTGCGGCCATGATTCCGGTACATTTATCGTTAATGGAAACACGGCAAACTCTATTTTTATTACTTCCGGAACCTGGAAGTTTGAAAATGTGCCGGGTCGGGAAGATTTATTGCTTCAGGGCAATTATTACGGAGTTTCTGTCATCGAAAACAAAAACGGACAATGGATTTTCAGAAACAAAATAGAGGGCTTTGACTACTCCTCTAAACATTTCGAGATTACGAAAAACTTTGAAATATATGTAAGCCATGAATACAAAGGAGTTTTCCGTTTTCAGGTTGACCGCGACCTGCGAAAAACAAAGGAATTCATCACCTATTCCTATCCAACAAAAGGGAAAAATGCCGGACTGACAGAATTTAACGGCAGTATTTACTACTCCTATAAAAGCGGTATTTTTAAACTTGATCCAAAAACAAAGAAATTTGAAAAGGATACGGTTTTAAGCCGTGTCTTTGAAAAAGACGGTTATACATCGGGCAAATTGATGGTCGACAATTCAAACAGGCTGTGGTTCTTCACTAAAAATTACATCAATTATTTTTCATACGGAAAATTGAGCAGCCAGCTTAAGCACAATATTATTCCTATACCGTCTTCTCTTACCAACTCAATGCTGGGTTATGAAAACATTACTCAGATTTCTGATTCTGTTTACCTAATCGGGACTACAGACGGTTATTATACTATCAATATTGATGACCTGAAATTCAGCAAATACAAAATTTTCATGTCGGGCATTATGGTCAACAAGTCCAATGAAAGCCCAAGGCATGCATTGATAGACGGGCATTCCGACTTTAAATTTGCCGACAACAATATTACCTTTTCATATACGGTTCCTGAATTCAATAAATATATTAATGCAGAATACCAGTTTCTTCTTGAAAACTATCAGGACCAATGGAGTGAGTGGAGCAATAAGCCAACCATAAATTTTAAAAATCTTCCACCCGGTGATTATACTTTTAAGGTTCGTGCCAAAATAGGCAGCGAATTGTCTGAAAACACCATTTCTTATACGTTTACTATCCTAAAGCCCTGGTACAGGACTACCCTGGCCGTTATTATCTACATCATCATTTTTATTGTGATGGCCTATTTCATTAACCGTGCCTATAAAAATTACTACCACAGGCAAAAGGAAAAACTAATCGAAGAAAATAACCGACTGCTCGAAATCAAGGAACTGGAAAGCCAGCAGGAACTGATGAAAATCAAAAACCAGCAGCTTGAACAGGACTTTGAAAGCAAAAACCGTGAACTGGCGGCTTCTACAATGAGCCTCATCAAAAAGAACGAACTGTTAAGTCTCATTAAGGAAGACCTGAAAAGAACTTCGGAAGAAGGAAACAGGAATATCAAGTCTGTCATTACCACTATCAACAAAAACATAAGCGAAGAAGACACCTGGAATATTTTCAAGGATGCATTTAATAATGCCGATAAGGATTTCCTGAAAAAAGTTAAAAACCTGCATCCTTCCTTAACGCCAAACGACCTGAGACTTTGTGCCTACCTCCGGTTAAATCTTTCTTCAAAAGAAATTGCCCCTTTACTTAACATTTCTGTACGAAGTGTTGAGATAAAACGATATCGTTTGCGCAAAAAAATGGATTTATCGCACGAAGATGGACTTGTAGAGTATATACTTTCGATATAACAAACCACAACAAACAGCAAATTTACCTATACATTACCACAACAACAACGTTGTAATTAGCTTTTTAACAGTAAGAACGAAGGTGTTAGCGAAAGTTTAAAAATCTCTTAAATTACTGTTAACGCTCGTTTCTTTTTGTCAATAACGAAATTAAAGTCATATTTTTTTGAATTGTATATTTTTTGTTGTGGTTCTATTTGCCATATTCTCAAACAAGACTTCCTAATTTTAGATATCACAAAAAACAAAATATATGAAGTCAAACTTTTTCCTCATTGCTTTCCTCCTGATTTCATCTTTCTGCTATTCGCAGGAGTATGAAATAAGTGGTAAGGTAACTGAAGCTCAAACAGGACTGCCACTACCTGGAGCAACTGTCGTCGTAAAAAACGGGACATTACAAACAATAGCGGATTTAGATGGAAACTTTCAGATTTCCGGCGTTCCATCGGGTGCTACTTTAGTATTTAGCTACGTTGGATTCACTAAATATGAATTCAAGGTAACTAAAAACGAAACAATCACGGTAACACTGAATCCTGATGCGGAATCACTCGAAGAAGTTGTGGTGATTGGTTACGGAAGCCAAACCAAAAGAGAAGTAACAGGAGCTGTTGGAGTTGTAAGCAGCAAAAATCTTGAAGATTTGCGTCCGGTGAAAATCGAACAGGCTTTACAGGGAACTGTTTCCGGAGTGAATGTAACTACACAATCCGGAAGACCCGGCGGAAATCTTGATGTCAGAATCAGGGGTATCGCCACAAACGGTGAAAACAGACCAACCTTTATAGTAGACGGTAACATCATTAAAGATATCGGATTGCTGAATCCGAATGATATTGAAAGCCTTACCGTATTGAAAGATGCACAGGCAGCCATTTACGGAACTATTGGTGCCAATGGTGTTATCCTCATAACTACCAAAACAGGGAAGAAAAACTCAAAAACAAGAATTTCCTACAACACTTACATGGGTTCACAGGAAACCAGCAGAAAACTTCCATTATTAAATGCAACAGAATACGGACTGTTATTAAATGAAAGCTATGCCAATGCAGGCAGTCCGCTACCATTTCCTAATGTTTCTGCACTTGGAAAAGGAACCGATTGGCAGGACGAGGTTTTTGACACCGGAGTACCAATCGTTAGCCACGACCTTTCGGCCAGCGGTGGTTCAGACAAAGTTACCTACAACATTAGCGGCTCGCATTTAGATCAGGGCGGTATCATTGGCGGCTATAAATCCAATTTCTTGAGAAATACAGCGCGTTTGAACCTTAATGCTGACCTGACAGACAAATTAAGAGCCAAAGCAAACGTAATGTACCTGTATACCAGTTCACGAACTTTCAACGAAAATGCTTTGGGTTCGGTTTTATTTAATGCAATTAACACACCTTCCATCTATAAGCCTTATGACCAGAATGGAAATCTTACCCTATTGCCAAGCGGCGATGTGAATATTCCGGGTAGTAATATCGGTTTTGAGGTTATTAACCCATTAGCACAGATTGAAAACACTTTTAATTCCTATAACCTTAAAAGAGTTAGCGGTTCCTTTGCTTTGGAATATGACGTAATTAAAGATTTGACTGTTACGGGCCGTATTGGTTTTGAAACGTCAAACAGCGAAGGAAAAACCTTTAACAAGCTTATCAATTATGGTCCGGGAAAAGTCTTTAACAATCCGCGAAGCAGCGTAGACCAAAGTGCAGTCAATGACAACAGCTATACGTTTGATTTATTTGCAACTTATAAAAAGACATTGGCCGAAAACCACAATTTTGCACTAACAGCCGGTACAACCGTTTTTAAAGAATATGGAAACGGATTGAACGCAACCGGATTCGACGTACCAAACAATTCATGGCAATTTGCCGATATTTCTCTGACAACTGGTTATGTTGACAGAAAAGCAGCAGGTTCCTATGCTTATGACGAAAGAAGATTATCACATTTCGGAAGATTGCAATACGATTATAAAGGTAAATATTTATTATCTGCCATGATTCGTAGGGATTTGTCTACCAAATTCGGACCTTCCAATCGTGTAGCTTATTTCCCTTCTTTCACGGCGGGCTGGGTGATTTCTGACGAAAGCTTCTTTCCTGAATCAAAAACTATCAATTTCCTGAAATTAAGAGGAAGTTACGGAACCCTTGGTAACGACCAGATTAAATCAAATGCTTATATCTCATTATTGGGTGGTGAAGCCACTTACATCTTTAACGGTCAGCTCGTTAACGGAAATGCCATTGGATTACTGGCCAATCCGGATGTTAAATGGGAAGAAGCCAGAAAATTCGACGTA
Organism: Flavobacterium sp. 38-13; assembly: GCF_001899155.1. Taxonomy (NCBI): domain Bacteria; kingdom Pseudomonadati; phylum Bacteroidota; class Flavobacteriia; order Flavobacteriales; family Flavobacteriaceae; genus Flavobacterium; species Flavobacterium sp. 38-13. The sequence goes on along the minus strand of NZ_MKVG01000023.1, from coordinate 87,696 downwards.
GGTTTGGATTTCCGCCTATTCAACAACAAAGTTGAAATCGCTACCGATTATTTTATCGATACCCGAAAAGACCTTCTGATTGTAAATGTGCCTATTAGTGCCATAACAGGTATTGCAGCTCCTGGAGCATCTTCGCCTGTAATCAATGCCGGAAGTGTTAGAAACAAAGGTTTTGAATTTGCAATAAACTATAGAGAGCAGGTATCAGACAACTTCTCTTTCAACATCAACTATAATGTTACCACACTAAAGAACGAAGTCACTGAAGTCAATAACGGCACCGGATTTATTGAAGGTGGTCTCTTCGGAACAAGCACCCTAACTTCAAGAATGCAGGTTGGTCACGAAATGGGATACTTCTACGGTTATAAAACCAACGGTATTTTCCAGAATCAGGACGAAGTTGACGCGCATCCGTCACAACTGGCTTTAGGAGCAGAAGCAAAACCGGGTGACCTGCGTTTTGTAGACGTCAATGGCGATAACAAAATCGATGCTAATGACAGAACTGACCTGGGAAGTCCAATTCCGGACGTGACAATGGGACTTAACTTCAGCCTGAACTACAAAGGTTTTGATTTCACTGCCTATGCTTTCGCATCTATCGGAAACGACATGGTAAGAGCTTATGAAAGAACCCAGAATGACGTTAACAGAATGAACTATACATTAGGCAGATGGACAGGCGAAGGCTCAACCAACAGCGTTCCCAGAGTAACTACGGCGGCTACAGCCAACAATGTATTCTCTGACTATTTTGTTGAAGACGCTTCGTATTTGAGAATCCAGAATGTACAATTAGGCTATACGATAAATTCAGCCTTCACAGAAAAGGCAGGAATATCCAAATTGAGAATTTATACCGGCGTTAACAACCTTTACACTTTTACAAAGTATATGGGTTATGACCCTGGAGCTTCAAATGGAAATCCGATTGGCGGTGGTGTTGACAATGGGTTCTACCCAATACCAAGAACGTATTTGTTTGGTGTAAATGTTAATTTTTAATTGATGACAAAAATGAAAAAGAATATAATCACAGCCTTTATGGCACTAACGCTCCTCACTACCGTTTCTTGCGGAGATGATTTTATTGACAGGGAAGTTCCCTATTCGATTGGGGCAGACAATTATTTCAATAATGAGCAGGAATATCACAATGCGCTGATAGCTGCTTACGATATATTACAATCTACCTATGTGAATGTTTTGTTGGGCGAAATTGCTTCAGACAACACCTTGTCGGGTGGAGAAAGTGCGAATGACGTTATCGGATTCCAGCAGGTAGACGAAATGATACATACGCCGGTAAATGCCAACGTAAAAAACGTATGGGACTGGATGTTTGCAGGAGTCAACAGAGCCAGCTACATCATGGAATTCAAAGACAAAACTGATTTCCCTAACAAACCTCAGATTATTGCAGAAGCCCGTTTCCTGAGAGCCTATTTCCAGTTTGAATTGGTAAAGTGGTTTGGAGGTATTCCATTGAAACAGGATGCACGATTTAAACTGGGAGATGAAAAGACCATTCCAAGGTCATCAAAAGCAGAAGTATATGCTTCTATTGAAAACGACCTGATTTTGGCTATTGCCGATTTAAGTCCGACTGCTCCACAGGTGGGACGTGTTACAAAAGGTGCGGCTCAGGCTTTATTAGGAAAAGTATACCTCTATCAGGACAAATTTGATTTGGCTGCCCTGACATTGGAAAATCTGATTACGGTAACCGGAGGCTATTCACTAATCTCAAACTACGATACTATTTTTGAAGAAGCACAGGAAAACGGGGTTGAATCTGTTTTTGAAATACAGTATACTGATGTTGAAGGTGCAGGATTCGAATGTCTTCAATGTAGTGAAGGAAACGTTGCCGTAGGATTCAACGGTCCAAGAAATTATTCCGGACCAAGGTTTTCATCAGGATACAGCTTTAACGTTCCAACACAGGAAGCAGTAGATATTTACGAAGCAGGCGACCTGAGAAAAGATGTTGCAATTTTGGATATTGCAGCCTGGGCAACAGCAACAGGGGCTACCTATGGTGTAGGCTACAAGCATACAGGATATTTTAACAAAAAATACATTCCAAGAACCCGAAGTGCCAATGCAGCCGGAGACTTGAACCTGACCAACCCAAACAATTACAGAGCTATCCGTTATGCTGATGTGCTTTTGATGGCAGCAGAAGCCTTTAACAGAGGCGGAATTGACGATACAAAAGCAAGATTCTACCTTAACCAGGTAAGAAGACGTGCCTTTGGAGACACCAACCATGATATCAACGGAACCGGAACAACGCTTACTTCACTGATATGGCAGGAAAGAAGAAGAGAACTTATGGGCGAAGGACACCGTTTCTTTGACCTTGTAAGAACCGGAAGGGCAGCAATTGAAATCGACGGCTTTACTGCTGACAAAAATGAAGTCTTCCCTATTCCTTTCGAAGAAATTCAGTTTTCAGCCGGAAACTGGCAGCAAAATCCCGGATACTAAAATTTAAGACTTATGAAAAAATTCAAATCAATAATAAGCTTAGTGTTGCTGACAATCCTTATAGGATGTTCCGGCGACGATACGAGCCTTGATTCTGTTACAAACGCACCAGCACCAACCAATCTCTCAGCATTGTTTACCATCACACAGGACAACTCCGGATTGGTAACCATCGCGCCAAGAGGTGAAGGACTGGTTAAGTATGATGTCTATTTTGGCGATGCTACGGCAGAGCCGGCAGAAGTTAATGTTGGAGGAACTGTAGACCACACCTACGCAGAAGGCCAATACAATGTGAAAATTGTAGCGACAGCCATCAACGGACTTACAAGCGAGGTTGAACTTCCTTTAACGGTTGCCTTCAGGGCTCCTGAAAATCTGGATGTAACTATCACTCCGGTAGTTGGAGATTCCTTTTCCATAGGCGTCACAGCTTCTGCCGATTATGAAACTTTCTTTGCAGTCACTTTTGGTGAAGACCCGCAACAGGAGCCTGTACAATTCATGCAGGGCGACCCTGCTGTAACGCATACTTATGCCAACACGGGTACTTATACCGTAACAGTAACGGCCTACAGTGGTGGTGTTGCTACTACAACCTATACTGAAAACGTGGTTATCTCCAACCCTATCTTGCTACCCTTAACTTTTGAAAACGCAGCATTGAACTATTCTTTTAGCGATTTTGGAAACGTTACTACCAGCAAAGTAAATAACCCGGATGTTTCAGGAATCAACCTAAGCTCTAAAGTAGGAAGAACAGTAAAAAACAACGGAGCAGAAACCTGGGGAGGAACTACTATGGTTTTAGATAATCCGATTGACTTCTCAACTTTAAACAAATTCAGAATCAAAGTATGGTCACCTCAGGTAGGCGCTGTTGTGAAGCTGAAAATAGAAAACCTTACAGATGCCGGAATCAACCATGAAGTGGACCAGGTTACTACAGTAGCGAATGCGTGGCAATATCTTACCTACGATTTTTCAGGAGTCAACACCTCACAATCGTATTCAAAAGTCATACTGTTTTTTGACTTTGGAAACCCGGGCAACGGGGCAAGCTATTACTTTGATGATATTTACCTGACAAACGGTGATGAACCTAAAACACTGCCATTGACATTTGAATCTTCCACAATCAATTATGGTTTTGGGGATTTTGGAGGTGCTTTTGCCACAAAAGTTACCAATCCTAACCCTTCAGGAATAAACACCACGGCAAATGTTGCCCGTGTCGTGAAAAATGCCGGGGCAGAAGTTTGGGCCGGAACAGCAATTACGCTTACAGAGCCAATCGATTTCTCAGTATACCATAAAATAAAAATCAAAGTATGGTCGCCTCAGGCAGGAATACCGGTACTGTTGAAACTCGAGAATTCGACAAATACAAACATCAACATCGAACTTCCGGTTACAACAACTGTTGCTAACGGTTGGGAAGAACTGACCTATGATTTCACAGGAATCAATACTAATAATGCCTATCAGAATGTAGTGCTCTTCTTTGATTTCGGAACCAACGGTACCGGGGCAACCTACTACTTTGACGACGTCAAACTTTCAAATTAAAAGGGATGAAAAACATACTAAAAAATATCGGAAAATTAGCCCTGCTGCTAGCTATGGTCAGCAGCTGCCAGGATGACGACAAGACTTTTGGCAGTCTCGATGCTCCAAAAAATATAGAATTAACCTATGAAATCGTAGGTAAAGATGCAGAACATCCGGATGGAGACGGTTCCGGAAAAGTAATATTAAAAGCAACCGCAGATAATGCTGTCAGCTTCAAATATCTTTTCAGTGACGGAACATCCCAAAATGCTCCGGGTGGGGTTTACACCAAAACCTTTACCCGCAACGGAGTAAACACCTACACCGTTAATGTAGTTGCTTTCGGAAAAGGCGGAACAGCCAGTAATACCTCATTTGAAGTTACCGTATTCAGTAATTTCTCAGACCCGGAAGCCATCACGCTTTTAACAAACGGAAGCTCCAAGAAATGGTATTGGGCTGCAGCCGTACCTGGCCATTTGGGTGTTGGTCAAAATGACGGGGATATTACGAAAAACTTCTATCCTAACTACTATGCTGCGGCTCCTTTTGAAAAAGCAGGTTCTCCGGACAGTAGCTGTCTGTATGACAATGAACTTCGTTTCTTCGTAGAAAACGGCGTTTTGAAATATGAATTAAATAATGGCGGTAAGACCTTCTTTAATGCTGCGTTCTTAGGTGTTGGAGGTGGTTCAGGAGGCTCAGACCTTTGCCTGAACTACAATACCAGCGGTGTCAAAACGGTTGCCCTAAGTCCTAGTGAATCGCTGGTACCGGCAGATAAAAAACGTGGTACATCGATGACCTTCTCTGACAATGGATTTATGGGGTACTACATCGGACAAAGTACTTATGAAATCATGGAGCTTACAGATAGCAAATTGGTTGTAAGAGCTGTTATGGGAGGCAATCCTGCCTTAGCCTGGTATCATACTTTCAGTAACCAGCCACCGGTTCAGGGAGGCGGAAATGACCCGGATTACACCAATATGGTTTGGAGTGATGAATTTAATGTTGACGGCGCACCAGACCCTACAAAATGGTCTTACAATCTTGGCGCCGGCGGATGGGGCAACAGTGAGTTGCAGCATTATACTGACAGACTGGACAATGCGGTTGTTCAGGGAGGCGTATTGAAAATCATTGCTAAAGCAGAGAATTTCTCCGGTTCCAACTATACTTCTGCCCGATTGGTTACAGAAAACAAATTTGAGTTCAAATACGGTAAGGTTGAAGTAAGAGCCAAATTGCCTTCGGGCGGAGGAACATGGCCTGCTATATGGGCACTTGGTGAGAACTACGCTACCAATATCTGGCCGGCTTGCGGAGAAATTGATATCATGGAACACAAAGGCAATTCACCTAACACGATACACGGAACTCTACACTATCCGGGACGTTCTGGCGGAAATGCCGATACCGGAACCACAACGGCCAGCAATGTCTCATCAGAATTCCACATATATAAAGTGATATGGAGTCCAACGTCAATTAAATTCTATATTGACGACCAGCCGGCTTACCACTCATTTGTAAATTCGGCCTCTACCCCATTCAACAGTGATTTCTTCCTGATACTGAATGTGGCTATGGGAGGAACCTTTGGCGGAACTGTCGACCCTGCATTTACTCAATCTGCAATGGAAGTCGATTACGTAAGAGTCTACCAGTAATCCAACTCTTACGCTTCTAATCAGGGAGGTTAGCTTTGCTGGCCTTCTTGATTATTGCCTATCATAAAATTTCGAAACCAATAAAATGAAATACAAAACAATACGATACGGATTTGCCGCAGCCGTGCTTTTGGCTATGGGATGCAGCAGCTCCAGACAACATAACTTTTCAGAAAAAAACAGGCTTCCCATAGACCGGAAAGTAGACTCTGTATTAAAGCTGATGACTTTGGAAGAAAAAGTCGGTCAGATGAACCAATACAACGGCTTTTGGGATGTTACCGGACCGGTTCCTAAAGACGGGCAGGCTGCAAAAAAATACGAAAACCTCAAAAAAGGACTCGTAGGCTCCATGCTCAACGTCCGTGGAGTTAAAGACGTAAGAGCTTTGCAGAAAATTGCGGTAGAAGAAACCCGCTTGGGCATTCCGTTAATTTTTGGCTTTGATGTCGTTCACGGTTATAAAACCATTAGTCCTATTCCATTGGCAGAAGCCGCTTCATGGGATTTGGAAGCCATGAAAAAATCAGCCGAGATTGCCGCAGCAGAATCTGCCGTAGCCGGATTGAACTGGACTTTTGCGCCTATGGTTGATATTTCCAGAGATGCCCGTTGGGGACGTGTTATGGAAGGTGCCGGTGAAGATCCTTACCTCGGAAGCCAGATTGCAATAGCCCGTGTGAAAGGATTCCAGGGCGACAAATTCAATGAATTCCGCCTGGCTGCCTGTACAAAACACTTTGCAGGATACGGTTTTGCCGAATCAGGCCGTGATTACAATACGGTTGACATCAGCGATAATACGCTGCACAATATCATTTTGCCACCGTTTAAAGCAACCGTTGATGCCGGGGTGTTGACTTTCATGAACTCGTTCAACGAGTTGGAAGGAATTCCGGCCACCGGAAACAGCTACCTGCAAAGAGAGCTGCTTAAAAAAGACTGGAAATTTGATGGTTTTGTGGTTTCAGACTGGGGCTCGCTGGGTGAAATGATTCCCCACGGTTACGCAAAAGACCTTAAAGATGCTGCCATGAAAGCCGCCAATGCAGGTTCAGATATGGATATGGAATCTTACGGTTATGTAAGCCATTTGGCAGATTTGGTTAAAGAAAGTAAAGTTTCTGAAGACAAAATCGATGATGCCGTGCGAAGAATCTTAAAAGTAAAATTTGAATTGGGGCTTTTCGACAATCCTTATAAATATTGCGATGAAAACCGCGAAAAAGAATACACCGGCAAAAAAGAATTCCATGAGGGTGTTCTGGACATGGCAAAAAAATCAATCGTACTCCTGAAAAATGAAAACAGCCTGCTTCCTCTAAAAAAACAAGGACAGAAAATTGCGGTTATCGGGGCGTTGGCTAACGACAAAACCAGTCCGTTAGGAAGCTGGAGAATTGGTGCCGACGACAATACTGCCGTTTCTTTTCTGGAAGGGATGGCCAACTACAAAGGCAACCAGATTACCTATGAAAAAGGAGCCGATGTAGCACTTGGCGAGCCGAGATTTATGCTGGAAACAAAAATAAATACGACTGACAAAAGCGGTTTTGAAAAAGCTATAGCAGCTGCAAAACAAGCCGATGTGGTTATTATGGTATTAGGCGAACACGGACTGCAAAGCGGTGAAGGACGAAGCCGAAGCGACATTACGCTTCCGGGTGTACAACAGGAACTGCTGGAAGCAGTTTACAAAGCCAATCCGAATATTGTACTCGTATTGCAAAACGGGCGTCCACTGGCTATTCCATGGGCCGCAAAAAATATTCCTGCCATTGTTGAAGCCTGGCATTTAGGAACACAAAGCGGCCATGCCATTGCCCAGGTATTGTATGGAGATTATAATCCTAGCGGCAAACTGCCAATGACTTTTCCTAGAAATGTAGGCCAGCTTCCTATCTATTATAATTATAAAAACACCGGAAGACCGTCTACAGACAATCCGGAAAGCGTATTCTGGTCACATTATACAGATATTGAAAACACGCCGCTATATCCTTTCGGATATGGACTGAGCTATTCTAAATTTGAATATTCGAACCTGAAACTTGATGCAAAGACATTACATAAAAACGGAAAAATAAAAGTTTCTGTCGATGTAAAAAACAACAGTACGGTTGACGGAAAAGAAGTTGTACAATTATACATCAGAGATTTGATAGCCAGCGCCACGCGACCTGTAAGAGAATTGAAAGGTTTTGAGCTTACCGAAATAAAAGCCGGACAAACCAAAACTGTCACGTTTACCATTAACGAAAAAACCATCGAATTCTATTCAGCCAGAAAAATATGGGAAGCCGAACCCGGAGACTTCCAGTTATTCGTAGGTGGCAGCTCTATGGCGACATTACAGGCCGATTTCAATTACAGCAACTAAAAAAATCATCATGAAAAAAACAGCAATCCTACTACTGCTCACCGGCTGTTCCGTTTTTGGACAGGTTAAAAAAGGAAAACTTATTTGGGAAGAAAATTTCAATGGCAACAAGCTAAATGAAAAAGTCTGGAACTATGAATTGGGTGATGGTTGTCCAAACATCTGTGGCTGGGGAAATAACGAACGTCAGATTTATACCAAAGAAAACCATAAAATTGTAGATGGCAAATTGATTATCACGGCAAAAAAAGATGGTAACCAATACACCTCTACCCGAATTACAACTGCCGGAAAAAAAGAATTCAAATACGGCTATATGGAAACACGCGCCAAAATTCCTGTTGGTCAAGGCATCTGGCCTGCTTTCTGGATGCTCGGTTCCAATATAAAACAGGTTGGATGGCCTAAAAGCGGTGAAATTGACATACTGGAATATGTTGGTAAAGAACCACATATGGTTTATACGACACTACACACCAAAGCCAATCACGGTGACAACGCCAGCTCACACAAAACCCGGTTCGATAACATCGAAGAAGGCTTTCATACATTTGGTGTAGACTGGACCAAAGACAAAATGGATTTTTATGTAGACGATACTTTAGTCTTTACTTTTAATCCGTCAGATAAAAACGAAGACGTCTGGCCTTTCAACCAGCCATTCTACTTTATACTGAATGTAGCCGTTGGCGGAAACTTTGGCGGGCCTGAAGTAGACGATACCATTTTCCCTCAAGAATTTATCATTGATTATATAAGAGTTTACTCCAATAAATAATTAGTTTAAGTTTTGAGTTAGTAGCAATCGCAGGGAATTCGTTTCCTGCGATTGTTTTTTATAAAATGACCATTTTTCATTTTGCGCCTTTGCGCCTTCGTGTTTTGCGAGCAATTATTTTCACGCAAAGACGCAGAGCCGCAAAGCCTAGAGTCACATTTATGGCCTCTATTTTGATGTATAGTTTTCTATAATCATCTCTTTTCATTTAACTTTGTAATGCAAAAGCAGAAACCCGGCTTATGATGAACAACGTTAAAACCCTAAGAGAAGCAAAGAACCTCACCCAAACAGAACTTGCTGAAAAATCCGGACTTTCCTTACGAACCATCCAAAGGATTGAAGCCGGGAGTATTCTCAAAGGTTTTACATTAAAAGCAATTGCACAATCCTTAGAAACCCAGCCGGAAAACCTGATGGTTGACACCGATGAAAATACCGGAATCGACAGGGCGAAACTAATCAACCTTTCCGCTTTATTTGGACTTATATTTCCCTACGGAAACGTTATACTTCCCTTAATCCTCACTTATAAAACCAAAGACGCAAAAAATAAAGAATTAGGGAAAAATATAGTAAGCATCCAAATTGTTTTATCGGTTATCGCATCGCTACTCATGATGGTGAGTCCGTTCCTTCAAAAAGCTTTTTTGCTACGGTTTCCGCTCTTCCTTATTTTTTTAATAGCGATTATAGGCATAAAACTAATAGTCATCATACAAAACGGAATCAACCTGAATCGAAAAAGTGAACTGTATTTTAAGCTTAAAACCAGCTTTTTATAAGGAAACACTATCTCATTTATAGTTGCATAAGAAAATTTTATAATTCGCTTGTTTCATATTATAAAAAAGCTGTAATTTTGCTTAACGGTGTTAAACCATTTAATACCCAATAAAAAATGGCAAGCAAAGATCGAATTTTACGACAAAAAGAAGAGACCCGGAATAATATTCTGGATGCTGCCTATTATATTGTGAAAGAAGAAGGCTGGCAAGGCCTCAGCATGCGTAAAATAGCAGACCGCATAGAATATACTGCACCAATTATTTACGAGTATTTTTCCAATAAGGAAGCTATACTACAGGAACTCACCAAAAAAGGTTTTTTATGCCTGACAAAAGACCTGGAAAAAGCAAAAGCAGTTTCAGCAGACCCTGCAGAACAGCTTGAGGCAATGTGGATGGCTTATTGGAACTTTGCCTTTGCAGACAAAGAACTTTATCAGGTAATGTTTGGAGTAGAAATGACTTGCTGTATGCAGCGTGTTCCTGAAGCCGAAGGACCTTTTCAATTATTTACGCAAGCAATTGCCGAAATAATGAAAGGACAAAAACCTTCTGACGACGTTATAAAGCAAAAATATTTTACTTTTTTCTCAGTTATCCACGGACTGATTTCTATCAATATCGTAGGCAATGGGTTAGCATCTAATATCAATAATCAAATATTGAAAGATGCCATCGGAGGGATAATTAAATCAATTCAGGTAGTAGAAGTCTAATTTTTTTGACATCTACTTAACACTGATAAATGATTTAATAAGAATAATTTAATAATGGATTAATCACGAAAAATTTTTTAATCCGTTACTTAACAGTGATAAATAATTTAATGCCAATCTGTAATTAACAGTTTGGCCTGAAAATCTATACCTTTTTTCGTTTACTTACTTAACAATGTTAGATTATTTAATTCAGTTATGACTATTAAAAACAAACTAATACCAATGGCAATGTAGCGCGCTGGAAACCCGTGTTGCTGTTCTCAGGAAGAACACCTCACACCAAACAAAAAAGCTGACTTTCAGGCCGTCGGCTATAAACAATTATAAAATGAATCAGCATGTTAAACGCTAAAAAAATGCAAAGCAAAAACAGAAATCAATCAAAATGTCCAACAAATTCAAAAATCATAAAACAATGAGAAATACGATTCTAACCAGCCTTCTGCTTGCAGCCATACTGATAGGATGTTCCGATAAAAACCAGGGTCAGGCTGCCCCACCTCCCCCAACTTTGCCGGTTTATGCTATCCAAAGTGCTACCACTACTACAGATTCTGAATATCCCGCTTCGATTCAGGGAACCGTTGATGTTGAAATTCGCCCACAGGTGAGTGGAAATCTGGAAAAAATTTATGTTGACGAAGGGGCTTTCGTTACTAAAGGTCAGCCGTTGTTCAAAATAAACGAACAGCCTTTTCGTGAACAGCTAAACAATGCGCTTGCCAGCCTTCACGGTGCTGAAGCGGCTTTGATAAATGCGCAGTTGGAAATTGATAAGCTAACGCCTCTTGTTCAAAACAAGGTTGTTTCTGAATACCAATTAAAAACGGCCAAAGCTTCTCACAGAATCGCCTCTGCCAATTTAGACCAGGCAAAAGCAATGGTAGGTTCAGCAAAAATCAATTTGGGCTATACTACCATTACAGCACCGGTTAGCGGTTATATCGGAAGATTGCCAAAGAAACAGGGAAGTCTGGTTTCTGCAACCGATATTGAACCATTGACAAAACTTTCAGATGTTCATGAAGTATATGCTTACTTTTCATTAGGCGAAACCGATTTTATCAATTTCAAAGCACAATATTCCGGAAACACTATCGATGACAAAATCAAAAAGCTGCCACCGGTTTCATTAGTGCTTGCAGACAACAATGTGTATGCCCAAACTGGAAAAATCGACATGGTTGACGGCCAGTTTGACAAAAACACAGGCGCCATCACACTTCGTGCTACTTTTCCTAATGCAAACGGGACTTTGCGTTCCGGAAATACAGGTAGAATCCGTTTAGGAATCCAACATGACGATGCAATTCTGGTACCACAATCTGCTACAATGGAAATGCAGGATAAAGTTTTCGTCTTTACAGTAAATAAAGAAAACAAGGTAACCAAAGCACCAATCACCATTATTGGTAAAAGCGGTAGCAACTATCTTATTAAAGACGGTGTAAAATCAGGTGACCAGATTGTACTAAGCGGCATCGACAAACTTCAGGAAGGTCAGGCAATTCAGCCTGAAAAATCGAATAAAATTGCTCAAGTAATTAACAAAAAATAATTAAAGCTAAAAATGTTCAAAATATTCATACAGCGACCTGTACTGGCCACTGTTATCTCTATCCTATTGGTAATATTGGGTCTGTTGGGACTTTCGAAATTACCCCTACAACAATTTCCGGATATTGCCCCACCGTCGGTTTTAGTAACGGCGGTCTATCCGGGAGCCAATGCTGAAACCGTCTTACGTTCGGTAGCACCTTCTTTGGAAGAATCCATAAACGGTGTCGAAAACATGACTTACATGAGTTCAACAGCCAGTAATGACGGTACTCTAGCCATTACCGTTTTCTTTAAATTAGGTACAGATGCCGACCAGGCTGCCGTTAACGTACAAAACCGTGTGGCACAAGCTACAAGCCAGTTACCGGCCGAAGTCGTACAGCAAGGTATCATTACGGCAAAACAGCAAAACAGTTTTATTATGGCAATTGGTATGTATACCGAAGACGAAGCCAAATACGACCAGACTTTTGTTGCCAACTATGCCCAAATCAATATCATTCCGGAAATCAAACGTATTCCCGGAGTAGGTTCTGCCGCTATTTTTGGAGGAACGAAAGACTATTCTATGCGTGTCTGGTTAAATCCGACACAAATGGCAACTTACAATGTAACGCCAAACGAAGTTATGGCGGCAATTCAGGACAAAAGTTTAGAAGCCGCACCGGGTAAATTTGGAGAAAGAAGTAAGGAAGTTTTCGAATATGTTATCAAATACAAAGGAAAACTGACCAAACCGGAGGATTACATGAACATTGCAATCCGTTCCAATGCAGACGGTTCTATCCTGCGCCTGAAAGATGTTGCCAGAGTCGAGCTTGGTGCCTATTCCTACAACAGTTTGACCCGTTTGAACGGTAATAAAGGTGTCGTAATTGGTATCATACAGTTGGCAGGGTCCAACTCAAACGATATTCAGATTGCGATTAACAAACTGATGGAGAAAGCCTCCAAAGATTTCCCAAAAGAAATAAAGCACAATATATTTTACAGCACAAAAGTATCTCTTGACCAGTCAATTGCTCAAGTTCAGCATACTTTACTGGAAGCATTCATACTGGTATTTATTGTCGTATTCCTGTTCCTTCAGGATTTCAGGTCGACCTTAATTCCAGCTATTGCAGTTCCGGTAGCCATTTTAGGTACGTTCTTCTTCATGCAATTATTTGGATTCTCCATTAACCTGCTGACGTTGTTCGCCTTGATTTTGGCGATTGGTATTGTCGTCGATGACGCAATTGTCGTCGTCGAAGCCGTACACGCCAAAATGGAACACAAGCATTTGTCTCCAAAAATCGCAACGCATGAAGCCATGCACGAAATTACCGGAGCAATCATCTCGATTACGCTGGTAATGGCGGCGGTATTCCTGCCGGTTGGTTTTATGGAAGGTTCAACGGGAGTTTTCTATCGACAGTTTGCCTTTACAATGGCCATTGCAATTGTAATTTCTGCTGTAAACGCCTTAACATTAAGCCCTGCCCTTGCCGCTTTATTTTTAAAAGACAATCATGAAGCGCATGACAAGGAAAAACCCTATTCCAAACCCGGATTCAAGGAAAAATTCTTTATCGGATTTAATAAAAGTTTTACCGCTTTAACCAATCGTTATGTGGGCGGATTAAAGTTCTTAATCCGTAACAAATGGGCAAGTTTGGGTGGTCTGGTTGTAATTCTGGTTGCAACAATTGTAATGGTTCAAAGAACCCCAACAGGATTTATTCCAACAGAAGATCAGGGATTTATTGCCATTGCAGTAAACACACCTTCCGGAACCTCTTTAGACGGAACCCAAAAAGTAATGACTGAAGCCGAAAATACGTTAAAAGCTTTGGAATCATCCCGATTTGTAACCGCCATTTCAGGTTTCAACCTTTTGACAAACTCCACGAGCCCATCATCTGCAGTTGTTTTCGTATTGCTGAAACCAAATGAAGAACGTGGTGCTATTAAAAACATTGATGAGATAATGAATCAGGTTCGCGGCCAATTAGGCGCCATATCCGGAGGTAATTTCTTCGTATTCAGTTTTCCAACCGTACCTGGATTCAGTAATGTGGAAGCTCTGGATTTAGTATTGCAGGACAAAACAGGCGGCAAACTGGATAAGTTTAGCGGTGTTTCTCAAAATTTCATCGGAGAATTAATGAAACGTCCTGAAATTGCTGTAGCCTTTACCTCTTTCAAAGCAGATTATCCGCAATTGCAATTGGATATCAATGATGAAAAAGCAGACCAGTTAGGCGTAAAAGTAAAAGACATTTTGCAAACAATGCAGGCTTATTTTGGTAGTGCCCAGGCTTCTGATTTCAACAGATTCGGGAAATATTACCGGGTTGTGGTACAGGCCGATATTGCAGACAGAGCCGACCCGACAACTATTGACCGTGTATTTGTAAAAAATAAAAACGGTGAAATGGTTCCTATAAATACTTTGGTAAAACTAACCCGTATTTATGGTTCTGAAACCGCTTCGAGATACAACCTGTTTAATTCGATCTCGATTAATGCGATTCCGAAACCGGGTTTCAGTTCCGGAGATGCCATCAAGGCCATTGAAGAAGTAGCTGCACAGCAGTTGCCTGCCGGTTATAGTTATGAATTTTCAGGACAAACCCGTGAAGAGATTTCATCCGGAGGACAATCAACAACCATTTTCTTATTGTGTCTGGTGTTTATTTATTTCCTGCTTGCGGCACAATATGAAAGTTATATTTTGCCTTTAGCGGTAATCTTGTCCATCCCAACCGGAATCTTTGGAGTATTCGCAGCTATTGGTTTGACCGGTATTCAAAATAACATTTATGTACAGGTTGCACTCGTCATGCTTATTGGGCTTCTCGCCAAGAATGCTATCCTAATCGTGGAATTTGCGGCACAAAAAAGAAGGTCCGGCCAGGCATTGGGCAAAGCGTCAATTGATGCGGCGAAACTGCGTTTACGACCAATCATCATGACTTCGCTGGCCTTTGTTGTGGGATTGATTCCAATGATGAGCGCCACAGGTCCATCAGCACAAGGTAACCATTCCATCAGTATTGGTGCTGCCGGAGGTATGCTTTCAGGAGTAATTCTTGGTTTATTTATCATCCCGGTTCTATTTATCATATTCCAGTATTTACAAGAAAAAGTTAGTGGAAAACCAATAGCCGTAATCCATAACGAAGAAAAATAAAAATGAAACGAAACATCAATAAATATATAGCTGTACTGGTTTTAATCACCACACTGACAGCATGTAAAGTTTCGAAAGATGTCGAAACTCCAAAAGATGCCTTGCCCGAAAACTTCAGGAATGTTAGCTCGCAGGACACTACCAGCATTGCCGACCAGAGCTGGAAGGAATTCTTTACAGAACCTTCGCTCCAAAAACTGATAGACAGTGCTATTGTCAGAAACAATGACCTGCTTATCGCTCAAAAAAATATTGAAGCAGCGCAATGGCAATTAACGCAGTCCAAATGGGGAAATGTTCCGAAGCTCAACTTTGAGGCTACGGCCACATCAACCCGGTTGTCTGACAATAGCCTGAACGGATTGAGTACCAGTACATTTTTGAAAAAGAAACATATCGAAGATTATAATGCGGCACTCAACCTGTCATGGGAAGCAGATATCTGGGGTAAAATCAGAAGCCGTAAGAAAAATGCTTTGGCGGAATACCTCCAATCTGAAGAAGCCAAAAAAGCATTGCAAACTACTATTGTAGCGAATGTTTCTACAGGATTCTATAATCTTTTGATGCTGGATGCCCAATTGGAAATAGCCAGAAAGAATCTTGCGTTGAATGACAGCACATTGTTTGTCATCAACCTGCAATATGAATCCGGACAGGTAACCTCTTTGGCTAAACAACAGGCAGAAGCGCAACAATCTGTAGCTGCACAGCTTATTCCTGAACTGGAACAGGCCATTGCCTTACAGGAAAATGCGCTGAGCATCATTACCGGAAGCTTTCCGGGTGCTAAGGAAAGAAAAACTACGCTTGGGGCCATCGCTTTAAAAGAAAATGTATCTGCCGGAATTCCTTCTTCATTAGTAAGCAGAAGACCCGATGTTAAAAATGCAGAACTGGCTTTAAAAGCGGCAAACGCAAAAGTAGGCATTGCCAAGGCATCACTCTATCCAAGCCTGAACATTACAGCTGCGGGCGGACTCACCTCTTTTAAATCGAGCAACTGGTTTAATACTCCCGCTTCGCTTTTTGGAACTGTAGCCGGAAGCCTTGCACAGCCATTGCTAAACGGAAGAAGTCTTAAAGCCCAATACGAAATTTCAAAAATCGAAAGAGAAAAAGCCGTACTCAGCTTTAGGCAATCGGTTCTTGTAGCTGTTGGCGAAGTAGCAGATGCGCTTGTAAAAGTTGAAAAACTAAAAGAACAGCAAGCAATAGCTGCGAACCGCGTTACTACATTGCAAAATGCAGTAAAAAATGCAGACATGCTTTTCAAAAGCGGTATGGCTACTTATCTTGAAGTGATTGTGGCACAAGGAAACCTGCTGCAAAGCGAGCTGGAACTTGCCACATTAAAACGCACTAGCCTTGAAGCCGATGTTGAGCTTTACCGCTCCTTAGGTGGCGGCTGGAAATAACGGCTACCCATGGCCCTTTGAAATCAATTGCCTGGAAATTCATTCAGGCAGTTGATTTTTTTATTTCCAAAAACCAAAATCTTTTTTCAAAATAGCTATTTTTATATTAAGTAAATGAATCACATGCAGGACACTTTCTTTTTTCAGGCCATGATTTATCTGGCAGGAGCCGTTATTATGGTTCCCATTGCCAAAAGACTTGGCCTGGGTTCCGTGCTGGGATATCTTCTGGCAGGAATCATCATTGGGCCGGCCTTTTTAGGACTCATAGGAACCGAAGGACATGACATTATGCATTTTGCCGAATTTGGTGTTGTTATGATGCTATTTGTCATTGGACTGGAACTCGAACCCGAACGTCTTTGGAGAATGCGGAAAAAAATAGCCGGCATGGGAGGTTTGCAGGTTGCCGGGACAACACTCGTCCTTACAGCTGCTGCACTGGCCTTTGGATTGGACTGGAAAACCGCATTGGTTTTGGGAATGATAATTTCCATGTCTTCTACCGCTATAGTCATGCAGACCCTTAATGAAAAAGGCTGGATTAAAACCGTAGCCGGACGGAGTTCCTTTGCCGTATTGCTTTTTCAGGACATTGCTATCATTCCTATGTTGGCACTGCTACCCTTGCTCGCCAGTAAGGAATTACAACAGGCAGCAGTAACCGCACATCCCACTTTGATGGATGGTTTTTCAAAATGGACACAGGCTCTTTTCGTACTTTCTTCAATAACCATAGTATTGCTTTCCGGAAAATACCTCTTACGTCCTATTTTCCATGCCATGGCAAAAACAAAACTAAGTGAAATGTTTACCGCAATGGCATTACTTGTTGTGGTAGGCATTGCTGTATTGATGACCTCTGTAGGATTAAGTCCGGCATTGGGTGCTTTCTTAGCCGGAGTCATGCTTGCCAACAGTGAATATAAACACCAGCTCGAAATTGCCATTGACCCTTTCAAAGGACTTTTGCTGGGACTTTTCTTTATTTCTGTAGGCAGTTCGATAGATTTTCAGCTTTTGCTGTCAAAACCATGGCTTATTATGGGACTCGTGGCAGGTATTATCATCATCAAAATTACAGTATTGTACCTTCTGGGTAAATTCTTCAGAATTGGACATACCCAAAACTTTATTTTTAGTTTTGGACTTAGTCAGGTGGGCGAATTCGCTTTTGTGCTTTTGAGTTTTTCATTACAGGAAAACATCCTCAGCAAAGAAATCACAGACCTTATGATGGCTGTGACCGCACTGAGCATGGCCTTTACGCCGCTGCTGATGATGTTCAATGAAAAGGTACTGATGAAATCCAAATGCTCTATGAGCGGAAACGAAGAAGAAACCGAGAGTGATGTTGATTCTGAAAGCAATCCTGTTATTATAGCCGGATACGGTCATTTCGGGAATACTGTTGGACGATTTCTAAGAGCCAATAACATACAGGCTACCGTACTCGACAATAACAGCGATAATGTAAACATGCTGCGAAAACTCGGATTCAAGGTGTATTATGGCGACGCTTCACGACATGATTTGCTGGAGATAGCCGGAGCCGGCAGAGCGCAGATTATCATTATTGCCATAGGCAATCGCGAAAAAAGAATGGAAATGATAGAAATGGTCAAAAAACATTTCCCAAACCTTTACATACTCGTACGTTCTGAAAACAGAGACGATGCCTATGACCAGATGAATGCGGGGATTATGCACATTTACAGGGAAACTCTCGACACGAGCCTGCGTGTGGGTATAGATGTCATGAAACTATTAGGACACAACACTTATGAAGCCACACGTTCTGCCAGAACTTTTTTTACACACGATGAAAAAACACTCAAGTATCTCGCCAGTATCCGCAATCAGGACGAATACATCAGTGCGGTGCGTGAAAAAATCGAAGAATTGGAACAGGTCATCCTTGCTGACAGAGAAGCCATGTCACTGGAAAACACTGAAAAATCAATGATTGCATAAAAAAGCCCCGGAAAATCCCGGGGCTTTTTTATGTTTTTAGTCGCCAATTAATGAGGCAGCTTATTTTTTAATAAGCCGTAAAGGAACGTACCAATCAAGGCACCTAAAAGTACAATCCCAATACTGTAAAAACCGGCTCCAATCAGGATAAATATAGGTCCAGGACAAGTTCCAATCATGCCCCAGCCCAATCCGAAAATGGTTCCGCCAATAATGTAGTTTTTAAATCCTTTATCCTTATCGGCAATCTGAATCTGTTTGCCATCAAGTCCAACCACTTTATTTCTTTTATAAATCTGGATTCCAACAACACCCACCGCAATAGCTGTCATGATAATTCCAAACATATGAAAAGATTCAAACTGGAACATTTCATAAATTCGGTACCAGGACACGGCTTCCGATTTGGTTAATACAATACCGAAAAGAATTCCAACAAGTAAATATTTTATAAATTTCATCGTACTGATATATTTTATTTTCCGTTTCACCCTGCCAGGGTTTAAAATCCTGGCAGGGTGAAACCGAAAATATTAAACTAAAAAATCAAAGGCAATAAAAAGTGAGCCGCAATTAATCCACCGATAAAAAAACCGATTACGGCTATCAATGAAGGCAACTGCAAATTACTCATTCCGGTAATGGCATGCCCGGAAGTACATCCGCCCGCGTATCTGGAACCAAATCCAACCAAAAGTCCACCAAAAAGCAGGAATCCGAATATTTTTGGAGTAAAAACATTTTCAGCAGAAGTAAACAATTCAGGAATCAGTTTTCCATTTGGCGCATCGATATTCATTTCTTGCAATTTGGCTACCGTAGCCGGATTCAGATTTACTCCGGAACCATCGCTTAAAAAATGTACAGCTATAAAACCGCCAATCATGGCTCCAAGTACAACTACCAGGTTCCAACGCTGCGACTTCCAGTCAAACCTGAAAAAATCAGAAAATTTTCCCGCTCCGGAAATGGAGCAAAGCGTGCGAAGATTGGACGACATTCCAAATGTCTTTCCAAAATAAATCAGTAGAAGCATTACTGCTCCGATTAAAAAACCGGAAACATACCAGGGCCAGGTGCCATAAAAACTATACATAGCTCAAATTATTTGCACAAAAATAAACATTCGCTCCCATACCTCGTAATATTCCCGTCTAAAATATAGCCCAATTAAAATAATCATTTAATTTTGACTCTGAATTATATCCACACATAATGAAAAAATTTGCGATTGAAATTAAATGGGGCATCCGGTACATCTTTTGTTATCTGGCATGGGCTATTTTGGAAAAAACGTTAGGCATTTATGGCGAAAACATGAGCTTTTATATGTTGTCTTCCCTATTGTTTTACATTTTCGCCGGACTTATCTATTCGCTGGCATTAAGAGAAAAAAAGACTAATTATTTTAACGGACACATGGACTGGAAACAAGGTTGTGCCACCGGACTTTACATGACCATTGTTATTGCCTTATTGATGCCTTTAGCACAGGCTTCCTTCCATGAACTGATTGCACCGGAGTTTTTTGAAAACATGATTAATGCTTCAAAAGACAAAGAAGCTGCCGCCAACTATTTTAATTTAAGGAGCTATATCATACAGAGTATCTTTTTTACGTTATCTATAGGAATGGTAATCTCGGCTATCGTAGCCTATTTTGTTCAAACAAAAAAGCAAACTAAATGAAAATCAGAAGCCTTATCCTGGTCTTATTAACAGGAATCCTTGCCGTTTCCTGTATCAGTACCCGTTCAACTATCAAGAACATTGATGACAACGCACCGGAACCTGTCATTACAAAAAATGGCTGGTTTTTGCTTACAGAATACAGTAAAGACAAAAAATACGGCTACGACAAGGACTATCCTATTAATGTATATTACCGAAGTGTAGCAGACGAAGACATTAATCCAAAACGCTTTTTAGATGCCCTGACCGGACCAAAAGGCGAAACCATAACGTATAAAAAAATTGAAAGCTGCTGCCCTTTCCCAACTAAAAGAAATGAAATGGGCGCCGGATTATTAGATGTTTATGAAGTCACCTGGCCCGGAATTGCAAAACCCATTCGCCTGTATTTTAATATCTTCGAAAAAGGATATCTTTATGTACCGAAAGGATTTGGACTTAAGAAAAACGAATAAAACAACAAACACGAAATCAACACCCTGATTCGTGTTTTTTTATACCCGAAAAAAGCGTTGGAAAAAAGAAAAAAGACAGCCGATAAATCCCTGTGTTTTTGCTTCTTAAAGTTTTAACAGAAATTATCTTTCGATTGATATAATTTGTAAATTTGCGCTTTCAAAAAACAACATATGAATTTACAAGATATCCCAAAAATAAAGCATCTCGACAGTAATAACTTTTTTCTTCTGGCTGGTCCATGTGCCATAGAAGGAGAAGAAATGGCACTTAGAATTGCTGAACGACTTGTTGAAGTTACCAACAAGCTGGAAATTCCTTACGTTTTCAAAGGTTCTTTCAAAAAAGCCAACCGTTCCAGAATCGACAGTTTTTCAGGAATTGGCGATGAGAAGGCCCTGAAAATCTTACGAAAAGTTTCTGAAACCTTTGATGTTCCAACCGTTACCGATATCCACACCAACGAAGATGCAGCTATGGCGGCAGAATATGTGGATGTGCTTCAGATACCTGCTTTTTTGGTTCGCCAGACAGACCTTGTCGTTGCGGCTGCCAACACAGGAAAGACCGTAAACCTGAAAAAAGGTCAGTTTATGAGTCCGGAAAGCATGAAGCATGCCGTACAGAAAGTATTGGACTGCAACAACCAGAAAGTAATGGTTACTGACAGAGGAACGATGTTTGGATATCAGGACATGATTGTAGATTACAGAGGTATTCCTACCATGCAGCAATATGCTACAACAGTCCTTGACGTAACCCACTCTTTGCAACAGCCAAACCAAACGGCAGGTGTAACCGGTGGAAGACCTGACATGATTGAAACCATCGCTAAAGCAGGAATTGCAGTTGGCGTTGACGGAATTTTTATTGAAACCCACTTTGACCCTGCCAATGCAAAAAGTGACGGAGCCAATATGCTGGACCTGAAATATTTCGAAGGACTCATGACCAAGCTGGTAGCCATTAGAAAAACCGTAAATAATTTTTAAACCGAATAACCTGATTTTTTAATAATAAATAATTCCCAATTTTGAAACATCCATTAATAGTGGGTGTACTTACTTTTTTTTGTGCTTTTTCACAGTACACCTTCGCCCAAGAGCTGGCAACGAGTCCTGAAAAATACACTGCCCACAACAAAGGAAAATTCTTTATCTATTGGGGTGGCAACAGAGAATCTTACACAAAATCAGACATTACCTTTAAAGGCGATGGTTACAATTTCACAGTAAACGATGTGAAAGCGCATGACAAGCCTAAAGGGTATCACTTAGATTACCTGAATCCGGCCAGAATGACTATTCCGCAAACCAATCTTAGGATTGGCTACTTTATCAGTGACCATTATAATGTTTCCATTGGTGTTGACCACATGAAATATGTAATGACTCAAGGCCAAACTGCCAATGTAACAGGAGAAATTAATCTTCCGGCATCAGAAGCAGGAGCCATACACAACGGCACCTATAACAATACACCAACTGTTATGTCTGAGGACTTTTTGAAATTTGAACACACGGACGGTCTTAATTATGTGCATGCACAAATCAACCGTGTGGATGATATTTCCAAGCTTTTCAGAATCTGGAATACAGACAAAATCCAGATTAACCTGACAGAAGGTATTGGAGGCGGACTTCTCTATCCAAAAACAAACGCAACCCTATTGAGCAAGAAAAGACATGACGATTTCCATATTTCCGGATACGGAGTATCTGCCCAGGTAGGTTTGAACCTGACTTTTTTCAAGCACTTTTTTATTCAGGGCGAATTAAAAGGCGGTTATATTGACATGCAGGACATTAAAACAACTGCCAGCAATGCCGATAGCGCTTCGCAACACTTTGGGTTCTTCCAAAGAATAATTACAGTAGGCGGAATCTTCAGGCTATAAGCAATTTAGAAAAATAATTTAAAGTCCCCCGAAAATTTCGGGGGATTTTTTTTGCCATTTCATTTTTATTATCTTACTTTGTTATTCAAAGTACTTTATATGGAGACAAACAAATATCTCAATGACATTTCAGAAATCAAGAATATGATGAACCGTTCTTCAAGGTTTATTTCCTTGAGCGGTCTGTCTGGTGTTCTGGCCGGTGTGTATTCCCTGATTGGTGCCTGGATGGCTTATAAGACCATTTATAGTGACAGCTCTGATTTAGGTAGTTATAAAAATCTGGTCGTTTCAGAAAGTTCCATAAAGAGACTTTTCGCTATTGCCATTATTGTTATACTCCTATCCATAGCAACGGGAATTTCTTTAAGTATCAAAAAGGCAAAAAAAGAGAATGAAAATATTTGGGATGCCTCTTCCAAAAGGCTGTTGATTAATTTTGCTATTCCTTTGGCAACCGGAGGTTTTTTCATACTGTTTCTCATTGAAAAAGAAATCTACGGATTTGTAGCTCCCCTAACCCTCATTTTTTATGGTCTTGCCTGTGTCAATGCCAGTAAATATACTTTGGGCGACGTTCGTTATCTGGGTATTACATTGATTATCATTGGCCTGATTTCTTCCTATTTCATTGGATATGGATTGTTGTTTTGGGCACTTGGTTTTGGTGTCTGCCATATTTTTTACGGGTTTAAGTTGTATTTAAAGCATGACAAAAATTAAAATTATATTTAAAGCGCTACAAATACTATCTTTGGCAGCGTTGTTTTCATGCGGAGGAACCTGGGAAAATGATGAAACGGTTTGGAAAAAGACTTTTAATTCGGAAAAGCCAAAAGAGGTGACTATAGTAAATTCAAAAATTTGGGTTTCGTCTCACTGGAGCTATGAATTTCAATCCTTTATGGAAGTAAAATCGAATAAAAAACTGTTGCATGCCTTTGAGAAACAATATGAGCTAGAAGACTCTCAGAAGTTTGAAGTTATAGAAATAACAGAAAAACCAAAATGGTTCACCCCTAAAACAGAAGAACATTATATCATAAAAAAAAGTAATCTTTATAATGACTTCAGGATTTTTATTGATAAGCAAACAAAGAATCTATTTATAACCTGTTCACAATTATAGTTTGAAAAATATCATCCAAAATATAAATAAGGCGTTCGACCACAGAATCCGACTCGGGATTATGTCTGTACTGATGGTCAACGAAGCTGCTGATTTTAATATGCTGAAAGAGCTTTTGGGTGTCACCGACGGCAATCTGGCCAGCCACACTAAGGCGCTGGAAGCTGAAAATTACATTTCAATTGAAAAACAGTTTATTGGGAAAAAGCCAAATACACGTTATATTGCCACAAAAGAAGGAAAAAAAGCCTTTAAGGAACACATTGACGCCCTTGAAAAACTAATCCAGAAAAGTTAAGATTTTTTTTATCCATTTACTTTGAAATACAAAGTACTTTTAAAATAATATGAGAGATTTATTTATCGAAAAACTATACGACATCAGTAAAAAGCCTTATCAAAAGCTTTTGAAAAAGAATGAACCCTGGAAAATTACCCATGCAGAACTGCTGCTTATGCCAAAACAAACTTTGGGATTCCATCTGGGCCAATTCCTATCCAAACACGGTTTTGAAATACAATCCAAACTCGAAGATCATGACGTGTTTCATGTGCTTACCAATACAGGAATTAAAGTTCCTGAAGAAATAGGCATGCAATACTTTTTGTTCGGAAACGGTAAACGGAGCCTGTATCTGTATATGGTAATAGCCACAGGAACGCTTTTCTATCCTGATAAAATTGGCTATTTCGAAAATCAGTACTTACGGGGTAAAAATGCGTTCCAATTCCATAATCTGGATTATTTCAAGATGCTTTCAATTCCTTTAAAAACAATACAAACCACTTTTAAAATCAAATAATTATGAAAAAACAAACAACCTTAAAAAACTGGTGGAAGATAAATTACAAATGGTCGCTTTCTTTGGCCGCCTTTATTATTGCCTGCTTGATACTGGCCTACAACATAAGCCGGGGCAGTTTCAAAGACATGGCCCAGGCCTATGCAGACCCTACCCTGTTTCAGAATGCCATAACCAAAGCCAATGAAAACACGAAAGTGATACAGGTTTTTGGAACGCTTGAGCCTATAGACAATCTGGCTATACTTGAAGGCAACACAAAATATACAAACGACAACAAGGCAATTGAGGCTACAGTAAGGGTAATCGGAAAAAAGGCACAGGGCAAAATGGACATTTCTGCCCAAAAAAACGGTTCAGAATGGACTTATGGACTTATTAAACTTAGGGTTGCAAAAACCGGACAGGAAATAACCGTCATCAAATGCTAAATATTCCAATTTTCTAAATCCGTTAACTTTAAAAATCATTTTTTATGAAAACCGAAAATTCTTTTCTTCAATCAACAACAGCCCGATTAATCCTGATAGGTGTACTTACAATTGTTCTGTTAATTCCATTGACATTTGTACAGGATTTGATTACCGAGCGTTCTTTTCGAAAACAGGAAGTCATTTCTGAAATTACAGCAAAATGGGGCGACAGCGTCCTGCTTTACGGACCAATAATCAAAATTCCTTACACGGTGCATTATCCCGTAAAGAATACGACAGAAACAGTTTCCGAAACCGAATATGCTTATTTTTTTCCGGAGCAGCTTAATGGCCATATCGATGTAAATACGACTGCGAAAAAAAGGAATAATTATGAAGCAGTGGTTTTTAGTTCGTCCATGAAGTTTGATGGAACTTTTACCAAACCCGATTTTAGCTCAAAAGATATTGCTACAGAAAATATACAATGGGATAAGGCTACTTTACTGATAAGGGCCAACAATCTTAAAAGTATAAAAGACGGTATGAAAATAAAACTGGGAGATAAAACCATGTCTTTTGAAACGGCTACCAGCGACCCTGCAACGTCAGTTTCTACTTTAGAAACACCCAACTTTGCTATTTCTGAATATTTTACAGACGAAAAACTGAATTTCAATTTTAATGTTGCCTATGATGGAAGCCAGGAATTAAAAATTGTTCCAATTGGGAAAACAACTTCTGTAAGTATGAAATCCAACTGGACATCTCCTAAATTTACAGGCTATTTTTTACCGGGCGGCAATTTAAAAAAATCGGACGATACCGGTTTTGAAGCCAGCTGGAAAATTCTTGATTTCAACAGGCCATTCGCTCAAAACTATTTTGGCGACTTTCCGGAATTGAAAAATTATTCTTTTGGGGTTGATTTTATTATTCCGGTTGACGAATACCAAAAGAATGAACGTGCTTCAAAATATGGCTTTCTGGTAATAGGCCTTACATTTCTAATCTTTTTTGTCATCCAATCCATCAGTAAAATCAGTATCCATATTTTCAATTACACCATGATTGGATTGGCTCTGGTTATGTTTTATACGCTTCTGATATCTATCACAGAACATAGCAGTTTCCTGAAGGCCTATTTAATTGCCGGAATTTCTGTAGTACTGATGATTTCGCTCTATTCTGTTTCCATATTAAAAAGTAAAAAGTTTGCGGCTTTTATAGGTCTTTCACTAACAGGTCTTTACTCCTTTATTTTTGTTATTATCCAACTTGAAAACTATGCGCTTTTGGCAGGCAGTATCGGGCTTTTTGTTATCCTGGGATTGGTAATGTACTTTTCAAGAAAAATTGATTGGAATGCGATAAAAGAAGAAGTTTAATTAGGAGTTAAAATTTAGCGTCTTAGCAACTTTGCGAGACTATTTCACGCAAAGTCGCTAAGACGCAATGTATTGAATGTTATACTTATTAAATATTACTTCTCTAATTCCCGAACCGTAATATAATTATCATCTTCCATTTTCCAGGAATTGCCTTTTATCTTAATCGTTTCGCCTATGGCTACTGTACGGTATTGTTTCGGGTCTTTCAGATTAGGAATACTGATTGTGGCATAATAAATCTTTCCGTCTTCGGCGGTCAGGATAGCCGTATAGCCGTCTTTCCCCTTGTTGATTTCATTGACTTTGCCCTGTACGGCAATCGTGTCGTTTTTTTCTTCTTTTCCTTCTTCAGGCGTCCTGATTTTCACGACTTCCGTTCCGTCTTCTTTAATAGTTGCCTGTTTGTTGGAATTACAGCCGGAAATAGCAATTGCCGCCACAAGCACAAATGATTTTAAAAATAGTCTTTTCATAGTGATATAATTTCCATAAAGATAAAGATAGCATCGTTAAAAAAGACAAAACAAGGCATAAAAAAAGCCCTGATAAACCAGGGCCTTATTTTTATTTACCATCAACAAAAGGTTGGAGATATTCAAATCTTTTGGTTAGTTTTCCATTTTCGGTTATTTTGGCACGTTGCAATATGCCGTCCTTGTCGCCATTAAAAAAGGCAGGAATGACATGTTCCATAAACATTTCACCAAAACCTTCGCTGGCATCTTTTGGCAGTTCGCATGGCAGGTTATCAACCGCCATAACTACAATAGCCGCCGGGTGATAAATCTCAACTTCCTTGTGCTCACTTGGCAAATAACCATACAATGGCTCAGCAATGGTTGAAGCTTTGATGGTTGACGCAATCGGACCGTCAACATCACAAGAAATATCGGCTACAATCTTAATTTTATTGTCTTTTGAATTAAGCATTTCTCTGGTCAGAATAACCGGAGCGCCGTTACCGTAGAAATGTCCGGCCATAAAAATATCTGCAACTTTTGAAAAACGCTCAAAATCTGAGGTATAGTCTTGCGGGTTATTATAAAAATCTTCTTTATCGATAACCTTTCCGTCAATACGTTTGTTATAATCCAATACATCAATTTGGGTATAAACAGGCTGGGTGTATTTTTTGGACAGAAAATCTTCCGGTGTTACTTCCTTTACCTTCATCCCATCAAGGATTTCCTTAGCTCCCATGCCCACTTTTCCGTGTCCGGTGAGAACTATTTTGATTGGAGGCAATATTTGTCGCTTTAATCGTGCCACCAAATCACTTTTTCCTGAAAGTGTTTCTGCTTTTGGCAGGTTAAACAATTCAAACTTAATTCCAAATGCCCTTATTCCATTATAGGCTCCAACTATTCCCGCATATCTTCCAAAACCTATAAGCCGTCTGTTATCGGTATCAACTATCGTTTCATGGTCATACAAATCGATATTTTTTTCCAGAATGGCCTGTAAAAGTTTGCGGTTATGGGGTTGTTTTTTTATGGTATGGGAAAAGAAAAAATACTTTTTCCCAGGAATCAATGCCTCAACAGGAACCTCTTTTACGCCAAAAAATACGTCACAATCTGAAACATCATCAGTTACATTCAAGCCTTGCGACCTGTATTCATCATCATTAAATATTCTGATATCAGAGCTTTCCACTTTCAGCTCCACTTCCGGGTGTTCTTTTAATAATCTTGAGGCTTCTTCCGGGGTAAATACTACTCTCCTGTCGGGTGGGTTTTTTCTTTCCTTAATAATTCCGAATTTCATAATAGTTTTTAAAAAATAAAGGGTGGTGTTTAGGTTAATTTCAGAAATGATTGAAAGCTTTTCAATATTTTAACAAAATCATTTCTTGGATTACAACTTTGTAACTACAACGTTATAATTTGTTCCAAATATAACATTAACCGCTAGCCCTCCAAAACTTTTATTCATAAAATATTGAGGATATTTTGTCATTTATACCCTAAAATGTTAAAGGAATATAACAATACAATAAGTTGCTTTTTATTTTGTTAAAGTAGAAACCATAATGTGCCTGTTTTTCTATATTTGCTTCCCAACCATTATAATTACAATGACATTTTCAAAATATATATACCCTTTGCTTGCTTCGGCATTGTTGCTTACATCATGCCAGGAAAAAAACAAACAGATTGCCTCTAACGAACCCGTTGAAAATAACACCGATGCGCTTTCACCTTACAGTATAAAATCAAAAAAACTTCCGGCCAGCTATGTTACTCCCAAACAGGAAAGTCTGGAAAAATTTTACGAAAAAAACTGGCCCAACAACTCTATGAACGGCGGTTTTCTGGTAGCCAAAAACGGGCAGATTATTTTTGAAAAATATGAGGGAAAGTCTAATTTTTCTAAAGGTGAAGACATTAGCGCCACTACTCCGCTGCACATCGCTTCGGTTTCCAAAGTATTAACAGCTACAGCCATATTGCGGCTTATAGACCGGGAAAAATTACACCTGGAAGACAAGGTGAATGCTATACTGCCTTCCTTTCCTTATGAAGAGATTACCATTAAAATGTTGCTGAATCACAGGAGCGGCCTGCCAAACTATGCCTATTTTGCTGATGATACTAAAGTATGGAACCGTTCAAAAATGCTGCACAATCAGGATATTCTTGATTTGCTGGCACAGCACAAATTCGGCCTGTATTTCAAACCTGACAGAAAATTTGGCTACTGCAATACCAATTATGCCATTCTTGCATTGGTTATTGAGAAGATTACGGGAAAAAATTACCGTGAGGCCATGAAAGAGATGATTTTTGAACCGCTCGGTATGAAAAACACCTATGTTTACGATTATTCAAAAGACAAAGAAACGGCAAGTCTTTCCTATAAAGGCAACAAAGTACTTTATGAACTGAACCATCTGGATGATGTGTATGGCGACAAGAATATCTATTCCACACCTCGCGACCTGCTCAAGTTTGATATGGCCACCTATTCAGACAAGTTCCTGAATCCGGTACTGGTTAGCGAAGCTTTCAAGGGTTACAGCTATGAACACCGCGGTACTAAAAATTACGGTCTTGGTATTCGTATGCTGGAATGGGAAACCGGAGAACAGCTGTTTTATCATAACGGATGGTGGCATGGAAACACTTCTTCTTATGTAAAGCTGAAAAAAGATACGGTAGCCTTGTTTGCCATTTCAAACAAATACACCCAAAAGACGTATAAAATCTGGAAATTGGCTCCTCTTTTTGGTACCTATCCTATTAAACTTGACAAAGACGACGTAATTAATTAGTAAAATATATTCTTTATTAAATTTTGTTGAAATGGCCTTGCATATTCAAAGGGTTAATCTTTTATAAAATATAGTAAACATGAAAAGCTAGTATATTACAACGCAATAGAGCTTTTACTAAAAAGCGTCGTTTTAATACAATTCTAAAAAAAATATCGGGTTTAATTTTGTTTTGTAATATCTCATATTATGAAAGTAGCACAAAACAAAATATCCCTATTTGCCCTGTTCATCCTTATTGTTTTTTTACTTTCCGATTGTCCAAGTAATGATAAAAATTTTCCAATAGATGCATATTGCAAAATTGACCGGAAAGACGAAGTATTTACAGGTCCTTTAGTCAACATGATTACCTGCGGTCATAATTCATCGTTTACAACGGTTTCGGATGCCAAAAGCGAACATTGACTGGTCTTGAAAATTTAAAAGTACCAATGTATATCGTCTGGAAGTAAAATCACAATACAGCGTTAAGGCATACTACCAAGATTTTCAATATTCTTTTTTGCCTATCTGCCCCAAATGAGTATTCTTAAAACTGTCATTATATTTTAATCCGTAACCCAAAATTCTATCCATCGATAAATGGGCTAATAGAATTATTCCAATCAACACGAGCAGGGAATTATGATACCAATACCCTATAACCATTACAGCAATTGCTATTAATTTATGATGGAAAAAATTATAAATCAAAGCACCCGTTCTGGAGCCAAAAAGGTAACCAATCATGGAGAAATCCGGAAGCAACAAACAAGCCGGAAAATACCACCAGGAATAATCCAATTGAGAGAATAAGGCTATTGAGAGTAAAAACTGGCCGACTTCTTCCAGTTTCAAAAGATTTTTCATTCCATTTGTCATAAGTTACTGAATGTATGAATGCTCATACAAAAATGCAAAACTTTAATATCCTGATACTGATAAAAACAATAATTTTCAATGGTATTTTTAATTCACCGTGCCATTCAAAAGACTTAAACATGAAAGAATTGGATTTTCTTTTCAGGACTTATTCACAGATTCAAAATCAAGGATTGGAAATGTATTTTTTTTAACTACTTTTGCGGTATGGTTTTTGCTTTATAGCAAGAGTTCTTAAACATATTGGGGTCGACTGGTTTTGACAGCGAGTCGAATTGAAAAGTAAGCACGTCGAGAACTGGGACAATTCTCGTTACTAAATGGTCCTACACTTTTACACGGCGAAAATAATTACGCTTTAGCTGCTTAATCTGAATTATAGTACGATTTGCCTAGTTCCTGCAAGGCAGGAAAGCTAGATTCTCCTTGAAAGCCTTGGTTTGTGGCGTTCTTAAAAGGGGAACCGTAAAAATAAACCTAGAAACAGTCAAGCTTCGGGGCTGTTTTGACAACTAAGAAGATAAGCATTGTGTGGCTGTTCCTGGCCTTGCACAATGACGAAAATCCAATCAGGAACTAAACGTGTAGAAAGCCTTTTGGTTGCTTGTTTGGACGGGAGTTCGACTCTCCCCGACTCCACGAAAAGCGACGATTTAGCTTAATAGAGCTAAATCGTCGCTTTTTCAATTAAAACACTCAAATACCTTCATCAGAGTATTTAATAGCGGTAGCCTGTTCTTCAGAATGATTGCTTAGACAGTTTTCAACTGCCAATACTTTAGATATTCTGCGATATCTTATCATTGATCATTTCATGCATTTTCCTGATATTGCCAATAGTTTCACTTTTTGTAACACTCAGTACAGGATTATTCTTAATAAAGGGTTTGGCTATCATTTTAAGCAAAAACGGCTGCCCCTTAAGCAGGCTGGTGGTATCTTTAAATGTCAACCTCATGAAAGGACTTTCGACAGGCCCCAACAGTTCAGCTTTTTTTATGTTTTCCCATGGCACAAACGCATTATAAAGCATTTGCTGGTTAATAAATATTCCATTACTGGCCACCCCAAATGAAGGCTTTTTAAGATCTTGCTTGAACCGCAAATAAAGATAGATAACCATAAAAGCAATGGCAAAACGACTACCCCACGTATATATGGTTGCAGGCCACCCAACGTCGGTTACGTACCGTAAATCTTTATATCTCCACGAGGTTACCAAGGCGCGGCGGGTATACTCCCAAAAAAACAGCCTGCAAATTGCAGCAGGAATGGCGCACACCAGTATGAGCACCGTAATATTTCGAAAGGATTTATTAATCGCTTGCCTGTTATGCGCAGCGGTTTCAATTAGATTCAGATTTTTCATTATACTGTTTATTTGGTTGATCTATATTCTCTACTACGTAATTTTAACTGGATCAGGAAAATCATTCTCCGTTAAATATGTCACTGTTATTTTTACTGGTTGCCCTTGTAGTTCCATACTTTGGAAATCTTCATCTGCTTCAACCTCACATAGAAAAGCTTCTTCCGAAATTGCATCACCCAGAATAATCCAGGGATGTCCAAATTGTGTTTCCACGTAGTAAATTTCCATTTTCGTGTTTCCCCTAGCGGATATAGTGCATCCCCCACCGGATAACCTTTGGATTTCGCCAATTAATATAAGGCTTACCAGCGTTAGCAATTCCAAAAGTAAGAAACAAAAACAAAAGGTAAGCAGATAATAAACTAACGTTAATTTCCGTGATACAAACGTTGGATATCCGCTAACAACTGTTTTTGAAGCTGATATCCCTCTTGCCATAAAAGCTAACTTAGTAATCCAGTTTTCCTATTTACGGCCATTTTTTAGTTATTAAAGTGATTTCTTTCACTTTGCGAAACAAATACCGCCTTAGCTTCTGCACCTTTACTGCCATCAGTAAGGTTTGTCGCAACACCGTTTTTCCATATTTTGGCAATTTTTTTGTGGCTGCATTCTCCTCATATCCTGCCATATATACAAATTGTTCTCATGAAAAAATACTAATAAACAAACAGCATTTTAAATTGACCAGTAGCAAATGCGTTTCCGCAATGGTTATTAAGCTATCGCAAGCGGTATTTTTTTACCTACTTAAACAAAAAAAAACTATCACTGAATACTATGAAAGGAAATTTAATAATGACATCGGAAAATGCGGATGCCTTCGAGATGAGTATCGGCATGCCGGACAACACGATAAAGGAAATGCGTCGTGTATCTTTTGAGAGAAAACTTCTTTAAAAACTGTCAAGCAGTGTTGGCTGCTTTTTATATCTACTAAAATCCAATATTATTTAACCGACTGACGTACTATGGCTACAACATTACGCCTTTCGGCTACAGTGCTCTATAGGTAATGACAGAACTTTGTATCATCAAATGTTATTACTATGGATTTA
Organism: Flavobacterium sp. 38-13; assembly: GCF_001899155.1. NCBI lineage: Bacteria > Pseudomonadati > Bacteroidota > Flavobacteriia > Flavobacteriales > Flavobacteriaceae > Flavobacterium > Flavobacterium sp. 38-13. Next base: position 54,835 of record NZ_MKVG01000023.1, on the reverse strand, counting down.
AAGAACAGTACTGTCCTCATTACAGGAGGAACCAGCGGTATAGGCCTCGAACTTGTAAAGCAGCTTACTGAAAAGGGAGCCCAGATAATTATTACGGGGCGCAGGCTTGAGGCTTTGAATGAAACAAAGAAGCAATTCAGTAACATTCACACTTTTCAGAGTGATGCGGGCAATCCGGAAGATACAAGGCGGCTTTTTGAAGAAGTTACCCGACAATTTCCAGACCTTAACATCATTATCAATAATGCTGGCGAAATGCGACTGATTGACATGTTGGACTCTTCCAAAAGCCTAGAAAACCTGATGCGTGAAATTGACATCAATCTTTCGGGAACCATCCGGATGGTACATCAGTTCCTGCCCCATCTAATCGAAAAACAATCTGCAGCTATTGTCAATGTCTCTTCTGCCATCGCATTTTTGACCTACTCTTCGGCACCTGTCTACAGCGCATCAAAGGCGGGAGTTCACGCCTTCACCATGGCTTTACGCCTGCAATTGAAGGGAACGAATGTAAAAGTGCTTGAATTTATTCCGCCGGGAGTCAATACTAATCTGCAAAATGAATGGATACTACAGCCGAACCCACGCCAGATGATGGACGCAGACAAAGTAGTGCAAGTGGCTATTAAGGGACTACAAAAAGATACGCCCGAAATCATGCCTGTTCTGGTAAAGATCATCAAGTTTCTGGGGCATATCATCCCTAAAGCACTGATGAACTTCGGCCACAGGGAATTTCAAAGATTCAGACAACTTAATAATCAACTAAAAACATAAAAATGAAAAAAAATGCTTTTGCAGTAATACTGCTACTCGTATCGATTACATCCTTTGCTCAGAAATTACCTGCCGACAAAATCGTGGGCGTTTGGCAGTGCGAAGATTATAAAATAGAAGTATTCAAATCAGGTAATACCTACTCGGCAAAGCTCTTGTGGTCCAAGGACATGTTCGAGACAGATGGCAAAACACCCAAGAGAGATAGTAAGAACCCTGACTCAAAAATGAAAAACCGACCGGTACAGGGCATCACCCATATTACGGGATTGGTATATGAAGATGGCGTATATGTAGACGGAAAACTCTACAGCATACAAGATGGCAATACTTACAGCCTCAAAGGCAAGCTTAAGACCGCCGATGAACTTGAGACCAGAGGTTATAAGGGAGTGCCGATGCTTGGGAAAACTTTTAAATGGAATCGTATAAAATAAGTAAGATGGAAACAAAAAATAACGACACACTATCAAAGTTCTGGTTCATGGCTTCCAACACTGTTCCTCCGATAGGTTTTTTTCTGTTTTTCAAGCACAGGAACCGCCACCCGAACAAAGCACGCCAGGCATTGGCAAGTGCCGTAATTGGCGTGCCAATCGCAATAGCCATGGGCTATATAATGAATGCTTACCTCCTTAAATAATATAATATGGTTAAAAATATAATTTCATTAGTTCTGCTGATTATATCGGTAGCACTTAATGTCCGACATTCTTGGAATACGTTCAATTACAAGGGCAATCCGGAGTCTGTCAAAGCAATGGCGGATCTTGGCATAGGCGAATCCGCCGTTCCTTTCCTTGGGGCCCTTGCTCTGCTGATTGCGGTACTTTTACTGATTCCAAGAACATTTTTCCTGGGAAACCTGCTCAATGCTTTTGTAATTGTCCTGATTATGTCATTGGCATTGCGTGCTGGCAATTACAAGATGGCACTGTTTGAGATTCCGTTTCTTGCAATGCCATTAATTATGATTGGGTTGGGATACCCTTTCAAAAAATAACTTAACTTGCATTATGGCAAATTCGACACCTTACAGGATAAAATCAGTATCGGAAATACACCGCTTAATGGGGCTTCCCAGCCCCTGCCATCCACTTATCAGTATTGTTGACCTTAAAGGCCTTCGGAATGATACCGGTATTGATGCGGTTATCTTTGACCTTTATGTAATTTCTATGAAAAGGGGCTGCGATGGTCTGCACTACGGGCAGCAGAAGTATGATTTTGACGAAGGGATTATGGCCTTTTTATCACCAGGACAGGTGTTGCGGGGCGAAGACGGCGGTGTGCCTCCCCATCTTGAAGGCTGGATGCTTTTTGTGCATCCTGATTTTTTATGGAATACCTCACTGGCCAAAAAGATAAAGAAGTATGAATACTTTGGATATTCGACCAGTGAAGCCCTGTTCCTTTCCGATAAGGAAGAGACTGTTATCAATGAAATTACAAAAAATATCAGGGACGAATACCATTCCAACATTGACAAATTCAGTCAGGACATTATCATTTCCAATCTTGAAACGTTACTGAATTATTCGGAGCGTTTTTATGAAAGGCAGTTCATCACACGTAAAGTCACCAACCATAAATTGCTGGAAGGCGTTGAAGAGCTGCTGGAAGATTATTTTAGCACGAACGAACAGGCATTGCACGGCATCCCTTCTGTCGATTTCCTTGCCCGAAATCTTGCAATCTCTCCAAAATATCTCAGCAGTATGCTCAAGCAGCTCACCGGGCTTACGGCCCAACAACACATACAGATGAAGATACTTGAACAAGCCAAAGAAAAGCTTTCAACCTCTGGACTTACCGTCAGTGAGATAGCATTTAGCCTTGGGTTTGAGCATTCACAATCGTTCAGCAAGTTTTTTAAAGGTAAAACAAAACTCTCTCCTTTGGAGTTTAGGCGGTCGTTCAATTGAATACTTGTTACCTCCGTTCCTGAGAGCTATCACGGCAGGCACACTACTTTCTGATTATTCGGAATACCCACTAAAAATGAAAATATACATAAAAATATCTCCTATTCACTTACTTAATATTCTTCCCAATTAAGTAAAACCAAGGTAATGCGGGCTGCTTATTCTGCTCATCACATTCCTGATGGCTAGTCACCCTTATCTTTCAACTTTTTTCGGTGGTTCCGTCCCCAGTCTCCCATAGCATTGGCTACTTCTTTCACGCTAAGCGCATATTCGGTGATCCTGTACTCTACTAATATTGGCGAAGTGTCATGCACTTTCCTGGTGATCAGCTTATTGGCCTCGAGCGCCTTAAGCTCTGCGGAAAGTACCCTGTTGGTGATCTTTGGCACAAAATCCTTTATGTCCTTGAAACGGTGGTTTCCATGCTTGATTGCGATGATTATTGGCAGTCTCCATTTTCCGCCGATTACATATAATGTGTCCTGCACGTGCAGGATCAGCTCCTTTATCTGCAATGCTACTTCTTCCGTCATGTCGGTATCCTTTAGTATATCGGTTACAAATGTATACTAAAACCAGATACCTTTGCAGGAGTAATAATTAAAATTTTAAACAATATGAAAACAGCGTTCATCACTGGAGCGAATAAGGGAATTGGCTTTGAGACCGCAAGGCAATTATTGCAACAAGGCTACCGTGTACTCATAGGCAGCCGCGACAGGAAAAGAGGAATTGAGGCCTTAGAAAAGCTTATCACCGAAGGATTTTCAAATGCAGAATTTATCCAGATAGATGTCACAGATACCGAATCTGTTGAAAGAGCCCGGGCGTCTTTGGGTGAAAAAACAGACACTCTGGATGTGCTGATCAATAATTCGGGAATCAACGGTATCGAATTCGATGGAGACAAACCCCTGATGCATACGGCAACAGAAACCGACGTAACCAAATTCAGGGAAGTATTTGAAGTAAACGTATTCGGGGTTATCAATGTAACGCAGGCATTTATGGATCTGCTCAAGAAATCAGATGAACCCAGAATTGTCAACGTAAGCTCCAGCCAAGGCTCGCTTACCCTTCACAGCGATCCTGATTTTATCCATTACAGGCACAAAGGTGTCGTGTATCAGTCCTCCAAAGCGGCATTGAACATGTATACACTTGTACTGGCCTATGAACTTAGAGACCTGCCGTTCAAGGTCAATGCAGTAAGTCCGGGCTCAACAAAGACAGATTTCAACCATCAGCTCGGGCAGGGTTCTGTTGAAGACGCAGCCAGAAGAATTATAAAATATGCAACAATAGGCAGCGATGGCCCGACAGGCAAGTTTTTTTCCGAAGATATGAATCCTGAAACAGGGGAAATTCCGTGGTAAAACCAGCAGGTAATTTTAATTCAATAAAAAGATACCAATAAGGGCAGTTTCTTATTGGTATTTTGCTTACTGCACTATTTTTGGTTTCTTTCAATTCATTCTAGCCTTTGTCATTTTAGCGCTGATTGATTTTATACAAAATGATTCCGCGATACCAATGATCGTCCATTGTTATCCGTTCTTTGATAGCATTAGGTACTTCAAAAGTCTTGGGAAAATAATAGAAATTGGAAGTATTACCGCTCATCTGGCAGTACCACAGAAAATCTGATCCTGTTTTCCTTTTGATCGACCTGAAACGTGCCTCCATTATTTTTAACGTATTCCTGGCATAATATCAGGCCAAGTCCAACGCCCTGTTCATTTCCGGTACCACGTGTAGCGCTTGCCATCTTATTCCCAATCATGTTGTCGATATCTATTCCAGGATTATCCGCAACTTCATTTTCCGTCAAAAATTGTACGCCTTCGGGTATAGATTGCAGCGTAAACCAGATCTTTCCGCCTAAGGGGGTGAATTTAATTGCATTATCGATCAGATTCCGTAACACAAGACTGACCTGATTGCGATCAGCGCTAATGATGCTATCACCTTCAACCAACTGTTCCAATTGGATACCTTTCTGTTTAATCAGAGGAAGATAGAGCACCAATAATTCATCGAATACAGCCTTTAATTCAAAACGGTCCTTTTTGGTTATCAGACCGTCCATCTGGCTTTGCGCCCAATGCAAAAGGTTATCCATCGTATAACTGACTGATTTGATTGTTTTTTTATTTTCTTCGAGTAGTTCCTGCAATTCCTCTGGAGTCAAGAGCTGCATGTCGCTCAGCGACAGGATACCTAAAAGGCTATTCAACGGGCTTCTAAGATCGTGTGCAATGATTGAAAACAGTTTGTTCTTGATGGCATTGGAACTCTCCAGCTCCTTGATAGTACTATTGAGCTGTAACGTACGTTCGTGTACCTTTTCCTCGAGGCGTTGATTCTGTGTTCTTACCAAAAACAGATTTTCGTCCCTGACCTCTTGTTCTGTTTTAATAAGCACTTTATACCGATCGCCCAGTGCGAAGGAAAGCAATAACAGTTCAAGGGTTGAGCCAATAGGCACCAGTTGAATCGTGAATTCGCTGGACGGGATAAGTCCGCCCAGGCTTAGCGTAACCATCGCTACAGTCACCCAGATAAAGAACCAGGCCACGATATAATACTTTGCAGGTCGGTGTCCGTTCCGATAGGCAATTACACCCGCAATCCATGCCACTACGGCTACTGTGACGGTCAGGAATTGAGCAATAGTTGTTGCCGTGTGTTTGAATCCCAAAGCACTGACAAAAAAAAGAATCAGACCAAGGCCACCAATCCCATAGAAAATGCCCAGCATCTTAGGTGCTCTTTGCCGCAGGTGGAGGAACTTATTGCAGAACAGTAGCGAGGCTATTACCGAAAAGCTCAGGAGAACATGTGGATACTGATTAAAAAAGATCCTTATTTCATCGCCAAAAATAAAACCGTATCCCCTGATGTAGATCAGCAGGTAGCTTGATAACGTAAGGACATATAATACGTAATAAAGATAAGTGATGTCCCTGACGCTGACAAACAGGAACAGGTTAAACAGCAACAGCCCAATCAACAACCCGATATAGATATATTCGATTCCCTGTTTGAACTCCTGCCCCTGTATCACGCTTTCTGCCGTAGCCAACTTTATTGGTGCCAGCAAGATATTATTTGTCTTCAATCGTAGATAGATCGTTTTATTTTCAATCTTTGAGGTGACCGGAAGATTCAGCATAAAGTTGTTTCGGACGATTACATTGGGCTGGGTAGTCCTAAGGGATCCCGTCTTAAAAAGGACTGTTTGGCCATTGCTATCGGTTGTGTAGGCATCGATATATTCGATATTGGGCGCATCAATGATAAGATACAGAGGTAAGTCCTGCTTTACAGTGTAACTGATTTTTATCCACCATGCCGAAGAAGTGTTACCAAAATTCAGGATTTCGTCCTTCCCTTTAGTAAATTCGGTATCGGCTAGTTTTTTGACATCGGTTAATGACATCGCTGAACTTTTATCTTCCAGGTAGTAAAGATCGTCACCTATATTTTGATAACTGAAATCATTGGTCGACTGTCCCTTGCAGCATACCGCGAAAAACATCAGGAATAAGGTTATTCCAATAGTGAAATGGATGTTTGACCTCAAGCTAATTCTATTCAGTAAACAGCTTATCAAAAAATTCCGTTGCAACATATTCCAAAATCTAAAATTAGCAGATGACAAAAATAGTACAAAACGGTATGTTCTTCGTAAGGTTCTATATCGAAGTTTTTGACATCCACACGGCACACAGTCATTTGTTAGTGTTACAGCTCTTTTCATGGAAGTTCTAGTATTAATATTAACAAAAACAAAACATTTGATAAATTCAGATGTAAGGAATGATCCCTCAAAAGGCAGCTCTGAGAGTTATTGCTATTCAATTTTTTACAAGCCTTTTTTAATACAATTCAACAGAAATCTCATCAGTATGCAGCTTGAATATAAATGCGGGCAATGTGACTGGCAACTTAGAAGCTTTCTCGATATGACTACAAATGTTCCTGATTTGGCTACATTCATAGCTAACAAAATCAGGAACTTTGCTATGTAAAATTTAAAAGATATAATTATGCATACACAATGAGAGAAAAACAGCACTGGTTTCAGGTGCTAACACTGGTGTCGGGTTCCAGATAGCCAAAGCTTTGGCTGATAATGGATACACGGTATATTTGGGCTTCAGAAACCTTAAAAAAGGAGAAGCGGCTGTTGCAGCCATCGGTGGCCTTACTAAAGCCCTTCAATTGGACATTACGGATAACGACTCTATAAAAGCGGCAGTGAACGGTCATTGAAAATGAATTCGGATACCTCACCGTACTTGTGAATAATGCTGCTATTTCAAATGCAGGAAAACCTGGACGGACTATGCAGGAAATTTTGTCAGCACAACTTGCCAGTATCACGTCGATAAATGAGATGAAGACCGTTTGGGAAACGAATATCTTTGGAACTCTGGCAATAACGCAGGCGTTTTTGCCATGGAATTGCTCCCTTATTTGCCATAAAAACTGAAGACAATTATCGTAAAATTTTACTGCATTTTTTAATTTTAGTACGCAGTCTTTTCGTTACCTCTCTCATTTCCGATTTGGACAAGTGTTTATCCTCCGCTGTATTTTTTAATGCTTCCTGATAAAAGGATTTTGCCTCTGAAACACGGTTTAAATGGAACAATGCATCTGCTTTTATTTCAAGATGACCCCAAAAACCCGGGAACTGCTTTAATTTATTGTCCTGTTCTTCCAGAATATTTATCCATTCCCATTCGTCATAAACAAAGCTAAGTCCTAATCCAAAACCTACTACCGGAGTAGCATTGTGGGCAAAGCCTGTCAAATCATTAAAACCAAAAGAAAGGTTCTTTTGATTTCTTAGTGTTTTTTGTACCTTAAACACGTTTTTTCTTAAGGAAATTTCATCCCATCTCTTATCACCAACGGCTAAGTAGAAGCTGCCATGAAGAAGGCTTGCCTTTTCAAGTAATAGTTCGATAACATCATTTTTGTTTGGCCAGTAAGCCGGACTAATTGCTATACAAGAATTAAAAACATCATTATCCTTCAGAAATGCGTACGTTGCAAAATATCCACCAAAAGAATGACCTGCTATGGTTATTTTATTTGCTTTCCCACACTTATCTTCAAGCAAAGGAATCAATTCTTCTTTAAGAAAATTTAGCAACTTGTCTTTCTCCAAAAGTTCCGTATTCCTGTTTTCGTGAATTATTCCAATCAAATAGCTCTGTGGTATTTCTTTATTAGCGATTAAATTGTTGGCAGATTGTAGAAATGACCCATTGATATTTTGGTCATCTGCATCCATATATACAATATAGTTGCTTTGTTTCTCCTCTGTCTTTGCAGGTGAGGGTTTTGTTATAATTACTTTTCTTTTGGCATCAAATACTTTTGAATGGATCGTTATCGTATCTGAAATACTCAAGTGTGAATAGCTTTGGGAAAAGCAAAAATTACAAGCAAAAAGTTGAATGAACAGAAAAATATTCCTTTTTGAAACAGTCGTTACCCAACCTGTTTTGAATGTTTTTTTAGCATTTTCTATAAAGTCTCCCAAAAGTGTAACGTATTGCATGGCATTTTTTTATATTTCAAAACTAAGCGAAACAATAACGAAAAAATTGTAAAATTGAGACATTAGCAATTTAAGGTTTTGCAATGTATTTCTTTTCCAAAACAGTTAGGTGGTAAAACAGAAATTCAATTGTGAACTCTTAATTTACGCCTGATGTGGTAGATTCTCAAAAGTATACTGTCATACCAAAGTGCCGCGGCCAGTAAGGCAACCGGAATGTATAGCGTCCTGATTCCAAGTTGGAGAAAAATAAAACCGCCCAAAAGTCCCCCTATAAAAAAGCAGCCGATAATTGCGGCTTTCAAAAGGATACTCTTTCTTAAGATAGCACGCTCAGACAATCCTCTGTAAAATAGTAATTGTGAGAGCTCTATTCCCAAATCGGTAAATAATCCGGTCAGGTGGGTGGTCCGTACTACAGATTGGGAAACTTTGGTCACAAGCGAATTTTGTAGACCCATGGCAAATAGCAGTAGACACGAAAGGAAAACTTTTGAAGGGAACTGGTCGTTGTCCATAGGCGTATCAGCAAAGCTAACCACCAGAAGCACAATAATTTCCAAACTTATAGGCAATGCATAGGAATGGATTACATTGCGTCTGGCAGCGATTTCAATTAAGATACTTGAAACGAATGCCCCGGCTAAAAAGAACACAACATAGAAAAGATATACCCAGACAAGGCCGTAATTTTTTGTGACAAATTCTTCCGATAAGAAAGCAAAATGACCGGTAACGTTGGTCGTCAACGTATTAAGACCCAGCACTCCGACAATATTTACAATACCCGCTACCGCCGACAAAAGTGAAGCCAGCCTGAGGTTGTGCAAATAGGTTCGCCCCTTTCCCGTATGTCTAAACATCCTGTTAACGCTTTAAAGTCAAATTAATAAAAACCCTACTCTATCATACAAATGGCCAATCCTACATCCCTGCGGGAATTTCTTCCTGAATTAATTTTTTATGCTTATTTCCCCAATCACTCAGTTGCTTCCAGATAGGAACCAATTCATTTGCAATCTCTGTCAGCTCATAATCTACCCTTGGAGGAACCTCAGCATGTACGGTTCTTTTTACCAAACCTGCTTTTTCTAATTCGCGGAGCTGCAATGTCAGCATTCTTTCCGTAATTCCGGTAATTCTATTTCTGATTTCGCTAAAACGGAGTTTTCCGTGTTCAAGTTTGCACAGGATAAGCAATTTCCATCTTCCCCCAATCTTACAGATAGCATACGTAAGGTCGCACTCCGTAATAATATACTGTTCATTGATGCTGTTTGTTGAATTTTCCTTTCTCTTTCCCATTACTTACAAATTTGTTCGTACCACACAATTAGCTGTGTACAATGCAAATGTATGGCTTCTATTTAATTTTGCCTAAAACTTAAATAAAACATGAAAAAACTTATCGGAATACTTATGATAGCGGGACTGATTTCCTGTAAAACAATTAACAGTAATAACAAAATGAATAAAATTGAATTGACCCCGGAACTATCCAAAATAGTGGACAATCTCCAAAAGATCCATGTGTTTGACGGCAAAAATCCTTTAGATATCAGCCGGAAAGGATATGAAACGATGGCCGTTCAGCTTGGTGGCAAAAAAGAAATGGTCAGGATGATTGAAGAATTTGAGATTTCTCAAAAGAATCACAAAATTCCGGTGAGAATCTACAGACCTAACGGAAATGAAAGTAAATCGCCCGCCATCGTTTATCTTCATGGCGGTTGGTTTGTTTCCGGAAGTTTTGAAACCCATGACGCTATTGTTCGCCAATTGGCCAATGCTACGGGCGCCGCCATTGTCTTTGTTGATTATCGTTTGGCTCCTGAATATCCTTTTCCTGCAGGCTTTGATGATGCCCAATCAGCCACTGAATGGATTATTGCTAATGCAGATTATTTAAATTTCGATAAAAATAAAATCGGAATTATAGGCGACAGCGCGGGAGGAGCTTTGGCTGTAGGTGTTTCAACACAACTTGCCCGCCAATTGAGATTTCAGGTGCTGATTTATCCTGCGACAGATAATAAATTAAATACAAAAACATGGGAAGTCTACGAAAATGGTCCCATAATTAATAAAGAAGAAGGAATAAGAGCCTGGAACTGGTATTTGTCCAGTCCCAAAGACCTGCAAAACCCTTTGGCAGTTCCTTCTCTGATCAAAGATTTTAAAAATACGCCACCAACTTTGGTTGTATTAGCTGAACACGATCCCCTGCGGGATGAAGGACAACAACTGGCAGAGAACATGAAAGCATCCGGAGTTCAGGTTAAGATTTTGGATTACAAAGAGATGGTTCATGGTTTTATGCACATGGGGGCTGTTTTAAAAGAAACCGGAGAAGCAGTTCAGCAAATCGCAGCATTTACGAAAGAAAATTCAAAATAACATTCCAAAGAGTTTTATATGAAGAAGTATGCCTATATTGGTTGTTTGGGCTTTATTGCCGTTATCACCACCGAATTCGGGGTTATTGGAATTTTACCGCAGATTGCTGAACATTATAAAATAAGTATTGATAAGGCCGGTTACCTTTTAAGTGCCTTTGCTCTGGTCATTGCACTTACAGGACCATTCATGACCTTACTGGTTTCGGGTTTTGATCGTAAAAAGATTATGCTCACCTCCATTGCCATATTTCTTATAACAGGTTTTGTCTCCTCCTTTTCGCCTCCATTCTGGATTTTGATGTTGGTGCGGATTCTTCCCGCATTTTTACAACCCGTTTATATTGCCACGGCCCTATCTGTTGCTGTTTCTAATGCTGATGATGATAAGAAAAACGAATTAATGAGTATTGTTTTCAGCGGAGTAACCCTGGCAATGGTGACTACGGTTCCTTTTGCGACGTGGCTTTCGAGTCTGTGGTCCTGGGAATATTCATTTATGCTCCAAACAGTTGTAAGCCTTATTGCCTTGTCCGTGATTTATCTTATGCTTCCTTCAATGCCTGTAAGCAAGAAAAAATCCTATGGAACACAATTGAAAATCCTGACCCAGCCGGCGTTTATTTTAAGCACCGCAGCTAACTTTTTCATGATTACTGCGTGGTTTTCCACCTATAGCTATTTTGCCGATTATTTGAATAGAGCAAAAGGAATGGACGAAACCATGATAAGTTATATGCTGTTTGTCTTTGGAATTGTTGGTGTTTTTTCAACCTGGCTTGCAGGAAAAATGCTTAACCGGAATGTGACCAAAACAACGGCTTTTTTTCTTTCCGGAACTTTAGTAATTCCCGTCCTGTTGTACTTTTCGAACGGTAATTTGTTACTAACTATTGCAGTGATTGCAATCTGGGGTTTTATGTACTCGCCAAGCTTCCTGAATGCCTCTACCTATATGATCTCGTCGGTTCCCGATTCTCTGGAATTTGCAAACAGTCTGGCAACCTCATTTGGAAATCTGGGAGTAACCTTAGGAACTACTCTGGGTGGCTGGATGATTGTAAGCAAAGGTGTAGCATACAATCCCTGGATTGGATTTGTATTTGGTTTGCTGGCCTTTCTAATGATGATATTAAGGAGCTTTTATGAAAAGAGCGATAGACAAATTATTGCACACTAATCAGTATACTATTTATTCAATTCCATATTTTAGTTTTATTTCTTTTCTCTTTTTTTCATCCGCCATCTTAAAACCAAAATCGCTGCTTTGAGAGCCAAAAACCTGATAACCATATTTTAGACCATAATACCTGTCAATCAGCATTTTCAAGGGTGTTGAACTCAACTCCTTCTCTTTTACTGCAATGTGAACAACAGGTAAGTATTTTTCCATCATTTCAATATTTGAATGCTGAATAACAGCCCACATAACACTTTCGAATTTTTCACCTACCAAACTTTTACCTATATAGGTTTTGTACTTTTTGTGCAACTCGTTTATAATTTTTTGGTTCTGGCTGTCCAGTTCTTTTTGTTTGGTTAGGAAGTCTTTGGTGTCCCTGTATTTTCGGTCATCACTATCAATCTGATAGATTTGCTGAATTAAGTTATAGTCCAGATTATTTTTCAGGGAATATTCTTTAGCATCAAAATTCTTTTGTGTTGAAATTAATTTACATTCTTCCATTTTTTTATCATACTCTGCCCGGACAATATCAAATTTGGGATTCTTGTTTAAAGAGTTTTCGAATGTAATACAGTATTCGCAACTGCCATTGGCATTCTTAAACTTTTCGAATGCAATTTTTATATTTTCATTACTTTCCTCTAGTTTGAGGAAAGCAATGAATACATTGAAATAGTCGGCAAGATTGAAATTTTCAGGACGATTCTTTGTTGCTGTTTTGGTTTCATTTAAAATCATCATTCCGTAATCAAAATCTTTTTTAGAAACATTTGAGTTTTGATTAGGGTATAAGCAAGAACCTGACTTTCAAAATTATCATAGTCAAATCTCACTGAATTTTGAGCCTTACAATAAAACGTACCTACTGTTAATAGAAGAAATATAATTTTTTTCATTTTGATTGTTCTATATTGAATTTCACTATGTTTTTTGCTACCAGCAATTTTATTGGCTATTGTACACGAAAAACACCTGCGGAATTTTGCAATAGTAAAAATATGAAATATGTTATGATGATTGGCTATTTGCTTCAATTACTCCCATGCCATAAACGCTTCAAAAGCAAAATAAAGCAAGGCGATATAAAAGCCGTACTTGATAATTTTCTTAACAGACCTGTACAGCATTAACAAATATGGATTGTAGACAGCGCTATTGAATATTGGTTTTGTTTCCTGTGTCATTTTTTTAAGTTTTAAAGATTAATTTACTAAGCGGATTGCCAATTTCTGATTTCAGGCATAGGCATCGATAATTTTAGATGTCCATTCACTGGCCATTTCAGCCGTAGCACGGTCGGCCCGGTCAAAAAAGAAATGCTGTCTGATGTTAAGTCCGCAATAGGTATAAATGCCCTTGTCCGACGTCAGTTTTAGGGCATTATCCATACCTGTTTCCCCATATTCCGCAGCCGACTTCCCATGTGAATTAATGATATAGGCCAATTTGCCCGTTAGTAGTCCTTTTTGTATGCCCTGGTCGTAACGGTAGGCAAAACCATAACTGAACACCCTGTCGATATATCCTTTCATGATAGCGGGCATGCCCGTCCACCAGATAGGATAGATAAAGGTGATGGCATCTGCCCATGTGATGTATTCCTGTTCCCTGCTGACTTGTTCGCTAACCATACCCTTACGCTGTCCTTCCATGTCTTCCAGCGACAGAACGGGGTCAAAACCTAATTGGTAGAGGTCACGCACCATTACTTCATGGTTCTGTTGTTTAAGTGTTTTTTCAACGGTTTGCCTGAATAAGCTGTTGAGGCTTGTCCCATTAGGATGGGCATAAATAATAAGATGTTTCATGCTTCTTCTTTTTAAGTGATTGTCTGAAGCAAAGGTATAGGGGTTAAAAGTGGGAAAATTGTAAGAAAACGAAAAGCACGGGTGTTAAATGGCCTGACAGATATCCTGCTGAAACTTCACGAAAGTTTTGGGAGAAAGACCTATAAAATGCTGAAAATCATGAATAAGCTGGCTTTGGTCATAATAGCCGCATTGCCCAATAATCTCAAACCAATCGACTTCACTTGCGGAAGCCATTGCCTGCTCTATGAAATCAATTGCCTTGATGAAACGCTGATATCTGTTGATTTCCTTTGCACTGTAGCCAAAGTGTTTTTTGTGCTTCAGTTGAATATTACGTTCGCTTTGTCCCATTTCCTCTGCAACGGATTTGATGGGATTTACGGGACCTGATTTGAGCTTTACCAACAAGGTGGAAGTGGTATTTTGTAGTCGTAGGTAAGGTCTGCAAAAGTCCAGAATACGGTCGATTCTTTCCGTTACTTTGTCGATACTATTAAGTTGGTGCCACAAACAGGTAAAACAGTTTTCTTCCATGGCTTCATCCGGATGGACAGGCAAGTGACCGGAAAGGGAGGCCTTACCGAAAAAACGATAAAAGGCGTCATCCTTAAAATTGGCGACCAGTATCTTTGCGCCGGGCGGGAGTGAATATTCAAATGCCTGTTTGATGGGCCCCAACACAATGCATTTGTCCATTTCTATTGCTGTGCCCTGTTTGGAAACCAAGGATGCCCGGGCTCCAAAATTAAAAACCATAATCGTCTGGAAAGAAGGCAGCAAGGTCTTGCTAAGGATGCTTGTACCATTATTTTCCGCACTATAAAAATGGGAAAATACATCTCCGAATTCCTGCGGAACGGGCAGTCTATAGTGATGATATGAAGGTTCTTCTGACACTATTGTTCATTTTTATTATTTCTCCAACTTCGGTTATTTTTAAATCTTTTTATTTTAGAGCTGATTTGGTCTGATAATTTTTAACGTGCTTGGAAAGTCTTTAATTTATACATTCTCTGAAACCGAACCATGAAAATCAGTGCCTTTGCCACATTCATAAGTTTTTTTAATACTTTTTATTAAAGCTATGATTCAATAAAAAATAGTATAAAGATTAAAGTTGCTTTTACCATTATGAATGGTTTAAGGAATATAAAATTATAAATTAATAGATTCCAATAGCGGATTTATCTTTTTATTTTCCAGACATTTTTTTCCTTTTGCAACTAACTATTACTGTTTTATTCTTTTATAAATTTTGTTGAAACATAGCTCCCATTTTCAAGGCTAATCCTTAAAAAATACATCCCGTTTAAAATTCCGGAAACATCATAAGCATAAGGTGAAACCTGATTTACAGTTATTCTTTTTCCCGTCATGTCATAAACCGAAATTTCCTGTAGGGTTTTATTCGTCCGGATAGTAAGAATATCTTTAACCGGATTGGGGAAAATGGTGGCTTCTACAGCTTTATTTTCCGGAAGTCGCAATCTACAGTCTTCAATATTCATATACGAATCTACCAACATTGGCGAAGACATTTCGGAACAGCCATTAACCGTAGTCAACACCCTGTAGGCTCTTCCGGGTTCAACCTGCAAGGATTGATTTGTTGCCCCGTTTATTGGGCTTGTTTCATCATACCATTGATAGCTATCTGCTGGCTGTGTCCAAAGTGTTCCAGTTTCATCCGGGCAAAGTAAAAGATTTGGGTAAATGGTATTCGTGTGGGCGCAAAAATTTACGGTACGTTCAAAAACCGACTCTATATTCTGCCCTAAAAAACATTTGTAGGAAGTCAGTCTGATTGTATAAGTCCCATCGGCAGAATAACTATGTGTTGGCGTGCGGTCTGTTGCTGTTGTCCCGTCACCAAAATCCCATATAAAGGAATTTCTGTAAGTGGTATCATTGCGGTTTATTTTTATCTCATTATGGCCGGTTCCTATAACATAATCAAAATCTGAAACCGGGACATATCTTCCTATATACCATTGTTCCATCTGGTCAAACACTAAAGTTTTAGCCACATTTCTTATAATGGATGCCGTATTTGCATCCAAACCATAATTATTAGAAATCTGTCCGGGATTTTTTCTGAAAATAGTAGCATAAAAGCAACAGGCGGCAAGATAAGAACCGGCTACAGACGGATGGCTGCCATCAGCCTGATACAACTCTATGGAAGGGTAATTTTCCCTTATATGTTTCCAGACTACTCCCACAGGTGTAATTTCGGATTCGAACAAATCTGACATGCTTACATATCGGTTCGTCAATTGGGTCTGCATTCCGTCATAAGTACACACGCCCGGATTTGCAGAACAATTTTGAGTATCCCCGTTTTTATATCCCCAGGTCATAAAAGACATAACCTGTGCACAAGGCTTATTTGCTTTTATAAACGTTGTCAGGTTATTAAACCCGTTCATGAATCCGCTTGGAATTATAAATGCCGGCCGTTGGCTTTGCTCCTGTAATATGATATAATCCCAATTTTGTGACCTGATTTTGTTTAATGAAACAGTGCTTGCAAAATGGTCTTCCAAAGTATATCCTCCTATTAAATGGCTGTCATAAACTAAAACATCACCCACACTGGCAGCCAATTCAGAAATTATATAGGGCAGGTCATTTACATAAGTATAACTGTTCCCTAAAAACAACACCTTTCTTGTCTGATTCTGACCGGATGCTTTTACCATAAAAAGCAATAGTATTAACAGGACTAAATTTTTCATAGTATTTTAAGAAATATTAAATGAGCCGCTAAAGCCAAACCGATTCAAAATTACATGTTTCTTTTTATATAAAATTGTACAGAAACGACATAAAGCCAATCCTTTATAGTTCATAAATACCGGATTTAATTTGTAAAAAATTCTGTAAGGCTTCTCAAAAAAAATATAACACCCATCAACAGGGTATTTATGAACTTTATACTAAAAGCTAACATAAAGACCTATGGAATCAAAAAACAAAAAAAAGAAGGATTTTTTTGAAACTTTCGCTTCAAAAGTTGCTCATGCGACAGGCTCCACACCCGCTTTTCTGGTCGCTTTTGCTATAGTAGTAACCTGGGGAATATGCGGTCCTGTTTTTAACTATTCCGAAACCTGGCAGCTGGTAATCAATACCGGAACTACAATTATCACTTTCCTGATGGTTTTCCTTATCCAAAAATCTCAAAACAAGGATTCGCTTGCCATGCAGTTAAAACTTAATGAGCTTTTGGCTTCCAGCAAACTGGCCAGCAATCGCCTTGTGGATATTGAAGACCTTACTGAAGAAGAAATGCTAATCATTAACAGGTATTACAGCAAGCTGAATGAATTGGCTAAAAAAGAAAGGGCACTTCACGAATCGCATTCACTTGATGAAGCCAAAGAAGGACATCAATACAAAATACGCCCCAACAAGCTGAAAAAGAGCAAACGTCCGGTAACAAAGAAACCACAAAATCCTAAAAACACTTAATCCTTACATCATGGCCATAGAAAGTATTTTAGAATGCAGCAAACTTATAGCCGGGAAAAAATTAAAGATTGCTTTCGCTGAAAGCGCGACTGCGGGATGGCTCGCCTCAGAATTTTCATTCGTCCCGGAATCCGGAGAGATATTTTTGGGCGGTATTGTTTGTTATGATGTTTGTGTAAAAGAAGAGCTCTTTGGCATTCCTAAAGAAACCATCGAAAAATATACGGCAGAATCTTCTGAAGTAACAGAATTGCTTGCAGAAAAACTGGTGAATTTTTTTAAAAATGATATTTCAGTAGCCATTACCGGATTAACGTCACCTGGCGGTAGCGAAACTCCGGAAAAACCTGTGGGAACTATGTTTATCCACATCAAAATGAGTGACAAAAAATATGTCGCCCACAGAGAAGTATTTACGGGCAGTCCCAAAGAAATTATTTCCCAGACTATAAACAAGGTAGGACTTTTGCTGATTGAATTGCTAAGCACTTAAAATTCAATAATTACTATTTCATTCTATGGAAGCCGGGCGTATTTACAACTTTACACTAAAATCATATAATCCCTTATTCGTTAAAGCATACTAATTTTGGTAGGCAAGGAATAACAGTTATACCTAAAGTAAGTCCTGCATCTATAACTTTAATAAAAAAAATGATTATGAAAAAAGTAATTTTAACCATGATGGCAGTATTGGCATTGAACCTCGCCTCTGCTCAAACGGATACGACGAAAACGGATACTTCGCGTACACAGACAAGCAAAAAACAATCTTCGACGCAACAAAAACGTCATCACGCAAAGAAAAAAAGTGATCAGAAGGATATGCAAAAAGACACTATTAATGATCGGGATAGAAAAACCCGCAAAAACACCAGCCCAACAGGAACGGGCAAGCAGTAAATTAAACCCGGCTCATGCCGGGTTGCTTATCTAAACGGGAATGTCACCTTCCCATATTGTTTACTTTTAATGTTTTTTTATGAGCAAAAATAATACAATGAATCGCCGCGAAGCGCTAGGCGGAATCGGGGCAGTATTAGCTACTGTAGCTTTACAGCCTGTTATGGCGGAAAATTTAGGGACTATGGAAACAGTAGCACTTAAGGATTTAGAAGACCCTACTACAAAATATCCTCGACCGCCATTTAAAGGGCAATCCCAACCCTGGCCCGGACTTGCCGGTAAGATGGAACCCCGTCCGGACCATGGTGAAAAGAGCTATAAAGGTTCGGGACGTCTGAAAGGAAGAAAAGCACTGATTACCGGAGGTGATTCCGGTATGGGGAGAGCCGCAGCTATTGCCTATGCCAGAGAAGGAGCTGATGTGGCCATAAACTATTTACCTGCTGAAGAAGAAGATGCCCGAGAAGTTATACAGCTTATTAAGGCAGCCGGACGAAAGGGTATTGCTATTCCAGGCGACCTGCGTGATGAAGCCTTTTGCAACAGGCTGGTTTCTGAAGCAGTTACTGCATTGGGTGGACTTGACATAGTAGTAAATAATGCCGCCAGACAACAGGCAAATGACTCTATCCTTGCCATTTCAACAGAAGAATTTGACTGGACAATGAAAACCAATATCTATGCTCCTTTTTGGATAATCAAAGCGGCATTGCCACACCTGAAACCCGGTTCTTCTATTATTGGCACCAGTTCACAACAAGCATACGACCCAACGGAAGATTTATATGATTATGCCCAGACCAAAGCTGCTACAACCAACTATATAAAATCATTAGCCAAACAACTTGGCCCAAAAGGCATTCGGGTGAATGGCGTAGCTCCCGGACCTATATGGACACCATTACAGGTGAGCGGTGGAGCAAGCCAGGAAAAATTAAAACAATTCGGTAAAGATACACCATTAGGCAGACCAGGACAGCCAGTCGAACTTGCTTCTATCTATGTGCAGCTTGCCGCTAACGATGCCAGTTTTTCAACCGGGCAAATTTATGGAGCCAGTGGTGGTTCAGGACAACCTTAAGTAATACGAATTTTTCGTAAATTTTCTATTGATGGTCCATTCACCACTTTGCCTTCATGCGTAAATCGGGAACCATGACACGGACAATCAAATGATTTTTCGTCATTATTCCATTGTACGATACAGCCCAAATGGGGACATACTGCATTAAAAGCACTTAGCTTATTGTCATAATCACGGTATACCGCTATTTTACGTATGCCATGGGAAAGGACACCACCCTGCCCCGGTTCAAGGTCGGCAATATTTTGGAGGTCGGGACTGCCTATCCAGTCGATATATTGTGCGGCCATATTGCCTGCTTCTTTTAAAAAATCGATGGCAGTGCTTAAAGTAATGCGGGAAGGGCTGTACAATTCCTGCCATCTATTAGGAATGCCTCTAATGCTATCGCAGATAATCATACCGCCCAATGTGGCGTGTGTCATTCCGTTTCCTGAATCGCCGGTTATGATGTAGATGTTCTCATCACCCGGGTTTTTGCCCATAAATCCTAAGGAATCAACCGGTTCAATAATCTGGCCTGACCAACGGTAGGATAAATCTCCAAGCATAGGAAAACGTTCACGCGTCCAGGCTTCCAGTTTGTCATAACGTGCAGACTCCAGAAGGGACTCCTCATCTCCCTGCCCTGTTTTATGGTCTTCTCCACCCACTATGAGCAGGTCATTTTCTGAATCATATTCCGCTAACCTTGCATAATGATACGGTTGTGATACCCATTTGGAATCCATGTCGCCCGTATCCCACCATAAAGCATAAGGAAGCAGACCTTTCCTGATTTTGCCGGCAATGACATAACTTCTGTAAGCATGTTGTTTGGTGTGCATTGTCAGAACATCATTTACGGGAGAATTTGTTGCTACAACTATGTAGTCTGCCCTAAAAGCAAATCCATTTACCGTAGCTCCTTCTTTAGTGATGTTTTCAGCATGTGCTTCTGTGTAAATAATCCCTCCATAACTTGTTATTGCTTTTGCAAGTCCGCTCAAATACTGAAGTATATGGAATTGAGCCTGATTAGGAAAAACAATACATCTTTGGTCACTGCCTCCAGCCATAGTTGGAATTTTTGGCAACAGGGTTGTGGAAATTCCTGCTCTTTGCGAGGCTTCCAGTTCCTTATCAAGATTCTCTTCCTTATCTGATGGATGCAGGAATAAGTAACCATTTACTCTCCTGAATGCACAATCAATATGTTCTGTTCTGATAATTTTCTCAATTTCATCAATTGCCGCCGTGTGGCTTTCTGCCGATAATGCGGCCGCTTCTTTTCCAAAAACCCGCTCCAGATAATAATAACGGTCATCAAGTGCATTACTTAAATGGGCCGTAGTTCTTCCTGTTTCACCGCTTCCTATAAATCCGTCTTCTACAACTATGACTTTCTTTCCTGCTTTTGAAAGAAGGTAGGCAGTAGTAAGTCCTGCAATACCACCACCAATAATCAGTACTTCGGTTTTTGCAGGACCTTCCGGTTTTTTAAAAGAAATTATGGGCGTAGTATCTATCCAAAAGGATACATTATCGCCTGAAGAAATGAGTGCATCGCTGAAATTATCCATAGTATTTTATTCAATTAAGAAAGAGTACATGTATCTAAAAAAATTTATTGTCCGTCATTAGTATCGCCTCCGGGTGAGGTTTTGCTTCGCGGACCATGTGCCCTGTTTGCCTTTTGGTTATTATAGCGGCTGTCTCCGTTTTCAGGAACCTGACTGTCAACTATCGTCTTCCCTTTATTGAGCTGCCCATCTTTTGTGTTTGTTGTTTCATTGTCGTCCGAACCAAAATCACCGGAACCACTATATTGATTACGGGCCGTATCTTTATCGTCTGTAGCTTTTGCAGCTGTTTTGTTAGCTGCCGGCTTTTCTTTTTTTGATTGCTCTTTTTGATTATCCTTTTTCATGTCTGTATTTTTTAAGTTATCCATCTTATTCCATTCTGTCCGGAAAAAGATTGTCCTATTAAATTTCCAAATAAAAACTACTTCGGGCATTATATAATTTTAAAATAAACTTACATGACGTTTTTGAGCGCATCTGGCCTTAAATTATATAATAATTTCTGAGCTTTTTAGTAGGTAAAAAAGACAGGAACAGATTACATTTGGATACAGAAATATCTTTATTTTAATTATGAAGAAACGCATCCATAACCAGACTTCTTTGTTCGGGCCTGACTATGCCTATCTTGTCGTACTTTCTCCTCCGGACGACATTAAGGCTGATATAGCCCTGATCAAGAAGGAACTGAATGCTATTGCGGATATTACGGAAAAGAACGTCCATTCTATTGCCCATATTACCCTAACAGACCGACGTACGGACGACGAAGCCTTACCTGAAATTATAAAGGAACTGACATCCGGAAGCAAGCCTTTCCCGATAAAAGTGCAGGGTTGGGATTATTTTGACCACAAAAACAGCGTTACCGTTTATTTAAAAATCAATAATCCGGAACCTATTATAGAGTTAATGATTTCTGTGAAATCCAAAGCCAGAACTCCCCATATTAGCCTGGCGAAAAAAATCCCATATAAAACATTTGAGGTACTAAAGCCTTATCTTGAAAAATTGGAGTATACTGCCGAATGGACCTGTAAGGAAGTTACAGTGCTTAAAAAGCTGATGTCTAAAAAAGAACTTGGATTTAAGGACAGGGTGTCGATACCGCTGCAATAAGAGTGACTATTGCCCTCTATTCCAGATCAATGACATGCAATTTCTGCCTGGTGTGAAAAAAATACAAATGCCATTCTTCATTAATAGCATAATAACGTTTGCCATCTGAAGTTGCCACACCTTCCACCTGATGGAAAGGAATCCTAAGCTTAATCTGTTTCATATTGCCGCCAAAAAAATCATGGTTTTCAGTTTCTGGAAATACGAGCAAAAAAGGCCTGAGCAAGAGGTTGTAGCCACAAAGCACAAGTTGTTTTGTTCCGCTATCATAAGAAGCTCCTGTAATCAGTATTCTCGTTTTTAACGTCGATTTGTATTTGGCAATAGAGAGGCCAGGCCGGTTTGATAATGTAAAAATTCTGGTTCGCCTTTCTCTTTTTTGTTCTTTGGTAAAAAGATACAGGCTATCGCCAACAACGGTTATTGCTTCACAGTTAAAATTGATTTTTTTCCGTTTTCCATCGGTCAATGTTTCCGGCCAAGTAAACCGAATCTTTTCAATGGAAGGCTTTTGCCTGATCAAATCGTGTTTGCCAATACGGAGAATTTCGACCGTATCTTTCTTTTCTGTATTGTTTCCGGTAGCACCCAGATAGAAATAATCCTCATCTTGTGCCAAATCTTCCCAATCATTGTTTGCCACTCCGGGCAGCAAATATTTTTCTATAATTTTTCCCGTTGCAGTATCTAACGAAAATAGTACCGGTTCACCGCTATCGTTATGAGTCCACAGCATTCCTTTCCAGACACATAACCCGGAACCTTCAGGAATTTCATGACTTAATTGAAAAGTTTGGGAAACTTTGAGCCTGCACTTTTTACGTGTTGGCTTTTTAAACACTTCCAGTTCCGGCTTTTGCTGTATCTGCGCATGGGCAATGCCTGAGGAAAGCAGCACTAAAAAAATAGCTGTAAATAAGCGCAGTATTCTATGCTTCACTTTATTTTTACAGCTATCCTTTCTCTTTATTAGATAATCCATTCTTTTTAGATTATGGCTTTAGTACTACTTTTACGCAGTTATCTTCTCTTTTACTAAACACATCATACATTTTTGAGGCCTCAGACAGCGGAACTTTATGAGTTATAATGTCCTCCAGCACCACCTTGCCTGTGGCTACCAAATCAATCAGGTGGTCTATATAGTTGTGTACAGGAGCTTGTCCTCCCCTAAGTTTGATTCCCTTGTCAAACCATTGGTGCAGCGGAAAATTATCATAAGGCGACCCGTAAACTCCAACAACAGTAACTGTGCCTCCGCGTCTCACGGCATCCATACAAAAGCCTAATACTTTCATGGTTCCTACTTCGCCCTGAATTAAATTTTTAGCTTTACTCAAAAAACTTTGGTCAGCTTCCATCCCAACGGCATCTACACAAACATCAGCACCATAGCCACCGGTCATGTCACGAATCATTTCGACCGCATCATTATCTTTCGCGTTTATAGTTTCTACATTTGCTGCCTTGCCAGCCATATCCAAACGATATTGGCGGGTGTCAATACCAATAACCCTTCCTGCTCCGCGGATCCACGCTGATTTCATTGCCATAATTCCCACCGGACCGCATCCGAAAACAGCCACTGTTTCGCCTCCTTTTAATGCTGCCCAGTCAATAGCAGACCAACCGGTTGGAAAAATATCCGTCAGAAAAAGAGCCTGCTCATCGGTTAGATTCTCCGGCACTACCCTTGGTCCATAATCTGCATAGGGCACTCTCACAAATTCAGCCTGCCCGCCACTATATCCGCCATACAAATCTGTATATCCAAATAAGGCACCGCCTTTACCTTTTAATAATTCACCTTCCGGACCATAGTGTTCCGGATTTGAATTTTCGCAATGTGTTGGAAGATTGAGATTACAAAAATGGCAGGTGCCGCAGGAAATAGGAAAAGGAACAACCACCCTGTCTCCTTTTTTCAGATTTCTCACACTTGCACCCACTTCTTCAACTATGCCCATAAATTCATGTCCGAGTACCAAATTTCGCGGTTGCGGAAAGAATCCGTTATAGATATGAAGGTCAGAGCCGCAAATTGCGGTCGATGTGACTTTTAGTACAACATCCCTGCTTTGTTCAATAATTGGATCGGGTACCGTATCTACCCGAACATCTTTTGGCTTATGGAATACTAATGCTTTCATAGTAATTGATTTTAATGACTTGTTACTTCGGTTTTCACAGCAGGTATTTTTGCTTAACCTGACTTATCATAAAGTTGGTACTTTTAATTACCCGTTGCATTATAGCATTTTATGCAAAAATTGCAGGATTTGGCAGACAGGGCTTAAACCCGATTTGATTTTAATAATTCCTTCATTTCAAGTGCATTTAAGACGCCTGCGGTGCTGGCAGTATTATTGAAATAGACGAATACTTCTTTAAATTCATTTGCGCTGAGAATCTCACTTTGAGCTTTTTCTAATATTTCCCGGTCATAGGCTGAATAAAATAATTTAGGATTTCCATGAAATCTTACATAGCCAATGTCAGAAGTCACCATAATATCTGAAGGCAGTTTAGGATAATTCACACTGCAAAAGGTTATATTTCTTTGCTTTAAAACTTCAAATACTTCGGGTCTCCACCAATTTTGATTACGAAATTCGACTACGTTTTTAAATTCAGGGTTCAGGCTCCCTGCTATCAGTTCCAGACCTGAGGCACTATAATCAAACCCTGGTGGCAATTGAAATAAGACACAACCTAATTTTCCGGCAAGTCCTTCACTACTCACCTCATAAAAATCTTCTATTAGCTGTCTGCATTCTTTAAACCTGTGAATATGGGTAATTTGTTTTGGCGCTTTTATTGAAAACAGGAAGTTTTCGGGTGTTTTATTGTGCCATGACTGCAAACTTTTAAGTGTAGGAAACCTGTAAAATGTCGAATTGAGCTCATAGGTAGAAAAATGTTCGCAGTAATATTCAAACCATTTGGTTTTAGGTAAATTTTCCGGATAGAAAACACCTTTCCAGTCAGCAGTATTATAACTGGAACAGCCTATGTATATATTTTTCTTTTTCATTGGTACAGTATCTGGCAATTCTCACAAAAAAAGCTCCTGCGTTTTTTCACTCCTGTATATTTCTTCAAAATTGGGAGGTCACATCGAAGACATGTTTTTTTGGTATGGGCAAGCCAATGTTTTTTAAGTTCAAACTTTTTTTTCCATTCCAAAAACTGAAAGCTGTAATTTCTGGCTTCTTCTATAATCTCGTCCCTTTTTTTTGAAGGGATTTTTCCGACTAAGGATTCCGGATGAACACGAACCCTGTACAGTACTTCATTTTTTATAATATTGCCAACACCGGAAAAAATGTCCTGTTCCAGCAGAGCATCGCAAATTTGTTTGTTCGGGATGTTTTTTAATTTTTCTCTGGTCTGTTTCGGATTCCAGTTTTCGTTCATCACGTCTGCACTCCAGTCATAATGCAGGTTAACATCCCCTTCCAATATTTTTACAGAGGAAGAATAGAAATTTATTTCACCCGATGGAAAAGTCAGGTTGAGGCGAACCGGAGCATCTTTGGTTTCATTAATTCTATAAGTTCCAAACAGCAGGAAATGGATACGGACTGTAAAATCTTTAAAACAAATCAGAAAGTGCTTGCCCCAACTTCGGAAAGCGATTACTTTTTTACTTAACAGTCTGTTCTGGTCAATTTTGCTGTTTCCGGAAACGGAAATAATTTCCTGACCTTCAAACTGCCTGGCTTCTTCTTTTAAAATAACTATGCTTGGACCTTCGGGCATTTTCTTCTATTTAAATCATCAATCAGGATAGGTGTTTTCCAACTCCTTTTCTACAGTTTCCACAGCAATTTTATACAACTCCGGATTGCCTTTGTCTGCTTCTCTTAATACGGCAAGACATTCTTTGAGAAACAGTAGTGCAAAATCAGGGTCGTTTGCCGCTATTTCCCTGCAATTATCAATAATGTCTGCATATTTTATAGTCTGTGATTCCGGACTTGTTAACTTTATACGCTCCAGTTCATGCCTTTTTCTTTTTTTCCTGTTCCATTGCGGATAATTCTCTTTAACATACACATCTGTTAATTCCTTAACGAACAATAAAGTTTCTGAAACATCTTCATCTGATAAGAGCATTTTTAAAAAGGAGGCAATTTGCTTTTCATTAACAGCGGTGTCTTCCAAAACATCATGCAACAGGGCTGCTGCAAGCACTGGAAGCCTGTCATCATACTGCCTGCAGATTTTCATAACCCGAACAGGATGGACAATATAACGCTCAGGAGAATATTTGCGCATTTGATTTCCATGCGCTTTATCTGCATAATGTTCTATTTCTTTGAGGATATCTTCCATGGCTTATTTTCTGTTACAAACCAAAAACTATTCTAAAGTTTCAGGCCGATACTTAAAATTAAGCACCTCATCAAAATAGTATCTTATATTATTTCTGGTTTTGTTTGTAGGTTACTGCATGATTTGGTTGTATTAGCAGCATTCAATCCTACAACATTTTGAAGGAAAAATATAAGCCTCAATAATTTTTATTTTGGAAATTAGACAATACCATTCCAGTAATTGATTTAAGCGCACTCAATGGAAACAACAACCATAATAGGCACCCTTGCGGCCATTTTCACTACTATTGCGAATATTCCGCAAGCTTATAAAATAATAAAAGATAAGACCAGCAAAGGTGTTTCTGCCGGAACTTATCTGGTTTTGCTAATCGGAACATCACTTTGGACAGCTTATGGCATCCTCAAGTCGGACTGGCCGCTTATTATCACAAACTCTATTTCTTCTTTATTGAGTATTGTTATACTGATTCTCCACCAGATTCCTGACAGGAAAATAAAAAAAGTAAACAAGGTGCTTTCAAATACTGGCAGCAAAAAATAAAATCCGGATATGGGGATATAGGCATCAGACAACAAATACAAATGTTTCCCTGTTTAATTCTGCCGATTGAAACTGCCAGTTCATTTTTATTACTTTCCTTAGGGTTTCTTTGAGTGTTTCAAAATCATTGGGTTTTTTGACATAAATATTGGCTCCGGCAATCAGTGAATCTTCAATATCTTTTTCAGCCGAGGATGTTGAATAAATTACCACAGACAGTTTTTGATATTTTTCATCTTTTCTTATTTCACGCAATATTTCTATACCTCCAAGGGTAGGCATGTTGAGGTCAAGAAAAACAATGTCCGGAATTTCTGCTGTTGTATACAGATAATCCAGTATTTCACGTCCATCTTTAAATATTGTAAGGTTTTTGCCGGAATCCAGTTCATTGAATGCTTCTTCAAAAAGTAATCGGTCGTCTGTATCGTCATCTACAAGTATAATCTGCATCAATTTGTCTGAGGTTTTCATTTTGTTTAGTTGATAGTGTTTAGTTTTTAGTGTATAGTTGATAGTTGATAGTGTTTGCTTCTATTCCAAAAAATACTATGGCATAAAAATTGCTACTATATAGTTATCCGAAGATTAAAAATCAGTTAACGAAATAGCGTTGCCAGCTTTCTGGTAGAAAGCATTTCTAAATTGATGTTTAGGAATAAAATAGTCCGAAAGGACTTTGATGTAAAAATCTCCTCAAGTACGAGGGTTGAATAAAAGATTAACTAAGATAAGTATTGTTAAATACAATTAAAAGAATTTAACATTTTATTTTTCAGGTTGCCTGAAAAACGTATCTCTTTAGAACACAAAATATTGGAAAATTATTAAAATTTATATCCCGGCAAATTAAAAAAAGAACTGTCTTTTTATATATATTTGCTCCACAGTGCGTGTCACTTTGATTCATACATTTTACTTCACAAGCATATTGCTTACTGCTAAATCTTCTTAGGTCTAGCGAGAATATTGATGTTTATTTATAAAACCTGTTCGTACAAAAACTACGTTACGGAAAGGAAAATAGCACCAAAAATTTTATACAATTCAACCTAAATCTCAAGGTGGAAATATCGAATTACGATTCGTTCTTTCCATGCAATAACAATTTGACTTTCCGGTAAAATGTGTTTCGGTAAAAAAGGCGCACAAGTCATAACCAAGAATGAAGAAAAAAACAGATGAAGGCTATATGTCTCATCTCGAAAACGAGTTGAGACAACGAAATGCGGAATTGGAAAAAAACAGAGAGCTCTTGCAGGCTACTCTGGACAGTTCATTGGATATGGTTCAGGTATTTGAAGCTGTCCGTGATGAAAAAGGTAAAATAATAGATTTTATATGGGTCCTGAATAATTATACTTCAGAAACCTATTATGGTGATGTTATAGGCCAAAGCCTGTTGAAAAACAATCCGGGTGTTGTTCATACCGGAATATTTAACAGCTTTGTCGAGGTAACTGAAACGGGCATACCTCAACAATATGAGAAGCATTATGTAAATGAGCAGTTTGACGGCTGGTTTTACCAATCTGTTGTAAAACTGAATGATGGAGTGGCAACTTCAACTTCTGATATAACGGCACGAAAATTGGCCGATGACAGAATAAATGCGCTCAATAAGGAACTCAGCCAGAAAAACCGTGAACTTGAATCCTTAAACTCGGAGCTAACTACATTTAATAATATCGCCGCAAATGATTACAGGGAAACCTTGCAATCATTATATATGTATCTGGAATTTATTATCAAGACAGATGCTCCCAACATTAGTAATGCCGGAAAGGCCAACATTAGAAAAGCCCAGGGCGCCATACAAAAGCTAAAATTGCTGACAGAAGACATCGTTTCGTTTTCCAGGATTCCGGCCATGGATAGCAATCTGACATCTGTTGATTTGGAAGAACTGCTCAATGCACTTCTTTCAGATATGGCACAAAAAATCAGTGAAAAAGAGGCAATTATCACACGTTCCGGGATATTCCCGGCCATTACAGGATATCCTTTATTACTGTCGCTTCTGTTTTATCATTTAATTGATAACGCACTAAAATTCCTGCCGAAAGGGAAAAATCCGGAAATTAAGATAAGTAGTTCTGTATGTTCTGAAGGAGCATGCAAAGGAATGTACGAAATAAGCATTGAAGATAATGGTATCGGATTTGACCAAAATCAGGCAGAAAATTTATTTGCCATTTTTTTCAGATTGCATGACAGGAGTATATACAAAGGTTCCGGAATTGGATTGGCTGTCTGCAAAAAGATTATGGATTTGCACAACGGGCATATTGTTGCCATATCTGATGGAAATGGGGCGATTTTTAAATGCTATTTTCCTGTTTAAGCAAGCATAAAAATATGTAAAGCCCGCAATGCGGGCTTTATAATATTCCTAAAAACAAATCTGATTAATCTGACCTTCGCCTGCCTTCTTCGAGTGCAGCCGAATCTCTTTGTGTCGGACCTACAGCTGTTCCCGGCTTGTTCATAGTATCTTTTGTACCGCTACTAATGGTTCCTTCATTAGTAAACGTTTCCTTTTGGCTGGCTCCATCAGATTCATATCGGTTGGTGTTGTTATCCCTGCATGACAATATCATAACCATACAGGCTATAAGAATGAGCAGGAATATGTATTTATCACTATTTTTCATCATACTTATTTTTTACGGTTATCTATTTTTTCCTTAAGGCTTTTTGCGTGTTCAAGGTGTTCCGTCAGCGTTGGTATTTTGTTGGTTGCCCAATATCTGATTTCTTCATCTGCCGCTTCTTCAGCCGCCTCAGTCATTTTATCGATTGCCTTTTCATGACCTTTAACCATCATTTCGGCAAATTTTTTATCAAAATCCAATCCGCTCTTTTTATTAAGGTCGTCATATTCTTTTCGCGCCTCTTCCGTCATTGAATCCGGCAATGAGATATTTTTTCTTGCAGCCAGTTTCTTGACATCTCCGGCAGATTGGGAGTGGTCGTCTACCAGCATTTTTCCAAAAGCCTTAACATCAGGGTCAGTACTCTTTTCCTGGGCAAGTTTTCCAATTTCAATTTCCTTACTGTCTGTTTCTGCCGCCTCTACCAAATAACGGGAGTCTTTTTCATCCTGTTTGGAGTTATCAAACTTTTCTTCATTTTCTTCCTGTGCAATTTCTTTAGCATCAATGTTTTTATCCTTTTTGCAGGAATTAAAGACAAAAGCAAATAAGATAATCGTTCCCGTAAAAAATAGATTCTTAAGAATTTTATTCGTTTTCATAGTTTCTTTTTATTGATTATGGTTAAACAACTAATTTACAAATTGTTATTGGCTTAAAATTTACAGGATAGTTCTTAAAATATTACATCATTAATTATTTCAACCTGACTCTTCAAAGATTTGTCTGTTATTCAGCGTAGTCTTTTTTCAAATTTGTCCTGAACATTTTGTGAAATATAAGTAGCCAGTTTTTTACCCGAAACAGCCAGCTTTTTCATTTTTTCAACAGCCTCTTTTCCTGTACTGGCATAAGTATAAAGATAGATGTCACCATCCATAAACTGCACAGCAATACCTTCCGGTACGATTTCGTATGCCTTGATTCCGGATTGTCCGCTGCTATTTTTATAAGTAACCATCATAATGAATTACCAACTGATTTTGACCTTGCTGTTGCCTGTGATTGCGTATTGCATCAGCCCTGGTGCTATTGATTTTGAGGCAATAGTATCAGTATGTGTGCTAACCTTATGCTCCCGATGACCAATTATATAGACATGACAAGGCATCAATGAAGAACCTAATGTATGGAAGTGCAAACTATTGCTGATTTTTCGGAATCCTTTAACCGGATAGTCCACAAAAAACAGAAGGTCTTCTTCCTCCAGTCTATAATATTGCCTTGATACAACGGCAAAAGGCAATCCGGCCCCATATACTTCCTGTCCTACCTGCCCCGCTTTTTCCCATCCGTCATTAAGGTCTTCCAACGGAATCCAAAGCGAATGTTGCAGTTCTCCTGTCCGGACTTCGTCAGATAAAATGTCGCGTGGTAGCATTGGCGGATAGTAGTAGGGCATTCGTGACAGCGAATATTTTATAAATTCAGATAGCAGCAATAATAATCCTGACGGCATGGTAATTCCTTCTGAAGACAACACATAATCATAGAGCGCTGCATATACTTCAACTTCTTCATAAGCTGCCGAATAAGGTGCTTCATTGAGTGGAAATACAGTAAAAAAATTGGGATAATGCTTTGTGTTTCCATAATTGCATTCCGCAAGCCTCACATTTTTGAACAACCCCGCCAAACAGGCGAAACTTGATTCGAGATAATTCTGTTTTCCGGTCAGTTTGAACAATTCCAAAAGCGCCGTCGCCGCAAATGCCGTATTATTGGCCTGGTAAAATATATCGAAACCCAATCCTTCCAGTTTCCTTGCTGCTTTTTCTGCTTCTCTAAAATAAAGCGGATTATCCGTAAGTTTCCACACCAACAACATTAAATGGACATAGGAACCTGCCACATCTCTCTCACCTCCTCTCCCCGGCTCTGTCTCTTTCCGTATCACTTCGAGGGTATCCATTTTATAAAATACAGGCCATTCATATTTGAAATGTCTGGCTACTTTAACTGCAAAATCAACAGACTTTAATAGTAATTTCTTAGAGATTTTATCACCCGCCAAAGCTAACCTTGCAAGATTCATGAGCGGATGATGCAGGTACCAGGAATCCATGACCATTTCTTTTTTCTGTTCCTCAGAATTATCGAGTTCCTCACTAAGTGCAGGAAGCCATCGGACAATACTTTTAATACGGTCATCATAAAATTCCGGCAATGTACATTTCAACTCATTATATAATTCCGGTTTTATCTTTTTCCAGTCTGAAAACTCTTTTAGCGGAAGCAATACCGACAGCTGTACCATTATTTCAGGAGGAGTTTTATAGTCACATAAATAAGCATTCAGGTAAGGAATTCCGTCTGCCTGTGTCCAACAACCTTTATTATGTTGCAAGTCGTCCATTGCTTTTTGGCTGAGTGATAACCAGTCATGGTATTCCGTATCAGGTTTTGGCAGGTGTATATAAACATTCGCAAGATTTTCTATAAAAGATTGGGTAATTTCCGGCTCCGATACGGGAACTGTTTCGCTCAGCAATACAAACGCATCTGTCAACACTACTTTTTTTCCGGCTGGTAACGGATTTTCTTGCGATACCGGCAATTGAAACCCTATTTCCGGCCATTCACCGCCTACGGTTTCGCCAATAGACGTTTGGGTAGCTTCGCAATAATCCGAAAGTGCACTTAGATTTTGAAAATAAAATACAGAGCCGGTTTTAGGCCGTGTCAGGCTGAAATAAATTAGTCCGGAACGCGTCCCAATCTGGCTGGTATGAATTTTCGCCGACGTATTTTCAAAACTTCCTGTTTTAGTTAACGGAACAATATCTCTTGGCCAGAAGGGAATACAGAACGAAAAATCAGCTTCAAAAGTGGTAGTATATCTCACTAGATGTCCTTTCTTTTCAGGAAAGCTTACTTCTGAATTGTATTTTCCCAAACGGGTATTGGCTCTGATTTGTAATAGGCCTTTGCGGTCTGTTACCACAACATTTTCAAAATGACCATTTAATGCAAAAGCTATCCTGAAAGCAGTTCTTGTTTTATCAGGCCAAACGGCTACAATCCATAGGGAATCGCCGGTATTGAAAAGTTCAAAATTAAAACCGGATTGTAATGTTGAGGCAATCAGTTCTGCTGTTTCAATATCAGACTGCGCCATGGCTGTCCATGAGGTAAACTTTTTATCCATATTTGTTTTAAGGCTTTAGCAGTATAAATTTAGACCTCCCCCTGTAAAGAGCTTTTATATAATCTCACACAGGATTTATATGTTAATTTTTTGTCTGAACCAGTCCTTATGGACTACTATATAACTTCTGTTCAGTATTATATAAGTAAGGAAAACATATTTTTTTGTCACTTTACATTATAACCATTTAAAAAAAACTTATGGAAAATTTAATCAATGAAGAAAGAGAAGAAGGAAAAGTCGCAAAGGCAATTGAGGAGCAGACTTCAAAACTGCCATCAGATTTATTCCTGTATGCCGGATTGAGTGCGATGGGCATATCTGCAACACTTAAAATAATGGGGATGAAACATACCAGCCTTTTTTTTGGCCAGTGGGTTGCCCCTTTCCTGTTACTTGGCATCTACAATAAGATTGTGAAGGTTGAGGGACATGACAAAGCAGATGAGTAGCCACCTTAAAAAATCTCATAAACTTTATTTTTTTGACCCGGCTATAAAGTCTTGTTTAATGAGCACACTGAAAAGGTATGGAAAAATTTAGAGAAGCTATCATTATCCTGTTTGCCAGCTATGAGATAAAGTATTCCCTGGAAAAAGGAAGAAGTAAGGATAAAACAGAGCATTTTATTTTTGTGCAAAGCTTTTTACAGGAGTTTGAAGAAAACCTGGAAAGTTTTGCACAAAAATATTTTAAAGACAATAATTTTAGTCCGGAGGCTATGGCTGAAGGGAAAAGATATATGGAAAAAATAGTAGAAAAACTCGCTTCTAAAGTATGATTGCATGGTATGAAATAATAGCAAGGCTTTTGTTTGCAGCACTTTTAGGTGGCATGATAGGATTTGAACGCGAACGAAAAGATTGGGCTGCCGGTATTAGAACGCACATGATAGCCTGTATGGGCTCTACATTGGTTATGCTCGTTTCCTGCTTTGGTTTTTCTGATATTTTAGGCTATCCTAATGTAGAATTGGACCCCTCGCGTGTTGCTTCTTCAGTAGTTATCGGTATTGGCTATCTGGGTGCAGGAATCATATTAATTCTTAAACGGGGAAATATCAAAGGACTGACTACCGCTTCCGGATTATGGGCTACCGCAGCTGTTGGACTTTCCATTGGTGGCGGAATGTATATTACAGGTCTTGTAGCCACCATTATTACAGTACTCATCTTGTATGTTGTTCAAAAATTGCAGAATAAAAAGTCGCAAGTCCGTGAACACAGAATGACCGTCCGATTGTATAAAAAGGAAGAAGGTACGCTGTTGCTTGAAAAATTAATTTCGTACCATTTGAATTTTTCTCTTTTGGCAATGGAAAAGAAAAATAAAAAATATACCGTCAAAGCCCATTTTGTTGGTGCTAAAACTGATGTTTTGCATTTGACCAACGAATTGAAATTACTTCCTGTTGTTCAAAAAATCAGATTTAAATGATAAAGAATCTTTTTTTAGCACTTATTTCTCTTTTGTATCCCGGTAGTTTTTAATTTCAATAATAATCTCGCGTTTGGGAGCCGGATTGCTAATGCCCTGTTCTTTAAACGATTTTTTAATATTTTCCAAAAAGTCAGAGACAACCCATCCGTAGTCTTCGTTTGTTGTCCACATCAATACAGACAGCAGCAGCGCATCTGCAGTAATGTCTTTAATCATAACCGCAGGTTCAGGCAGTTGAAGTATTCTTTTGTCAGAACGTATAACATTAAACAATAGCGCCTTTACCAGCGAAATATCACTGTCATGATTCACACTCAGCGTAATTTCGGCACGGCGTAACTTTTCCTTTGAAAAGTTTCTGATAATTCCATTAGACAAGGCTCCGTTTGGAAGGTAGATGGATTGATTGTTTCCGGTAATGATTTTTGTGCTAAAAATAAAAATTGCAGCCACTGTTCCTGCTTCTCCCTGGGCTTCCACATAATCACCAACCCGTAGCGGTTTAAAAAGAATAATCAGCAAACCGCCGGCAAAGTTAGATAAGGAACCCTGAAGTGAAAGTCCAATAGCAAGACCAGCTGCTCCAATAGCCGCTACAAAAGCTGATGTTTCTACACCAAGTTTGGTAATAATACTCACAAAGAGCAGCGCACGCATTGTCCATACTGCCACATCCATTACGAATTTAAGAAGTGTAGCGTCAAAACGTTTCTTCTCAATGAGCCTCATCATAAATTTCCGGAAAAGCCGGATAATTATGAATCCTACTACAAGTGTAATAATAGCTGATAGTAAATGTGGAAGAAAAGCCGTTGTGGTATGAACAGCCTTTTGGAAATATTGGTTCAAGGTTTCCATCAAGTGACTTTTATAAAAAATTCAGGGCCAACATTGCAGCCATCTAACCCTATTACCCAAAATCATAAATCTAAAATCATAAATCTAAAATCATAAATCTGAAATCATGATCTTCCTCCAAATGCTTATATAATTTGTTTAAGCGGACGAATCTGCATGCTTACTATATCACAATGACTGGGACGCGAAAGGCAAAAAGCAATAGCTTCTGCAATATCACAGGCATCAAGCATTTCCATAGCATCGACTTTCTCCTGGCGTTCTTCACCGCTTCCGGGTTGCATATCTGTATTTACGGCTCCGGGTTCTATCAGCGTAACCTTGATCTGGTCCGGATTGAGTTCTTTGCGCAATGCGGCAGTAAACCCCTGTATTCCTGATTTGGTTGCCACATACACGCTGCTACCGGTTTCCCGAATTTCGGCACTCATAGACCCGACATTAACAATTTGTCCTCCCTTTTTTGTTTTCATTCTGCTGATTGCCGCATTGGCACAAGCTATATATCCTAAAAGATTGGTATTGAGAATATAGCTCCATTCTTTATAATTGCCTTCAGCAGCACTGTTGGCAGACAAAGCTGCATTGTTGACCAATATGTCAATAGCACCAAATTCAGATTCCATTGCCTGGAATACTTTTTCGATTCCTTCCTCAGAAGACAAATCTGAAACAATACCCGATAACATGGCATCCGGATAAATGGTCTTACCGTCACGCAATGTTTCTTCTAATTGTTCCTGATGGCGTCCGGTAATGAATACCCTGGCTCCCAATGATGCCAAAAGATGGGCTGTAGCTCTTCCTATTCCTGTTGTGCCCCCTGTTACCAATATTACTTTATCTGACAAGGCAAGCGTATAAATATCTCTCTGTTTCATGATTGTTATTTTAAAATTTACTAAAATAAAATTCGGAATTTCCAGAGCAGCCTGCCTTATATAATTTTATTATTTGTTTGTAAATGCCCTTAAAAAGACTTTGGCGAGATATAACAATCTTCTGTAATAATATAAAACGGCTCTTTAAGAATTGTTTAACTTTACTATTGCACAATAATATACAAAAAGCCATGTCCCAATTAAAAACTATATGTCTGTTGCTAATTTTTTACTCCATCGTTTCCTGCAATAGACGAAAAGACGGTATTGAATCTGATATTAAAAACCCGCCAACCTCAGCCGATACTGTACTCCCTGCCACAAAACCGGAAGGCGATTCAATACAGAACGATGCTTCACGATTATCAACTGGTAAAGACTCTGTAAAGGGTGAAATAACACCACCCAATGCTAAAAATCAATAGTAAGGACATGAACAGTACTTCTCTTTTTTATATCGAGACCCTCTTACTGTTAGGTATTCATGACCGAATTCCTATTGAATTGTACAATCTGGGATGTAATCAGGCATTTGAAGAAGAAGACACAAGTGTCAACATTGCTGTCTTACAGTTGATTATGAAAGAATTGAGAATAGAAACACCGGAAAGAGAAAAATACCTGAAAGCTTTTTTGATGGGATATCTCGACGGATTTAAGATTTCCTTTCTCTCCTCAAAGAATTAAAAACTTACACTAGGATACCTTAGCTATTGCTTAAAAGAATTCGATGTTTGTCCTATGAACTCTTTCGACGAGCAAATTGTTCACGATTTTGCCATTACCCCACTGCGTACCGAAAGCTGATTTTTCTTTTTCCTATCCGGAAAAGCAAAGAAATGGGTGTATTTTTTACTATTTTTTTTAGAAATCATTAACATTTGTTTAAGTAGTGGATTTATAATTTTATTTGTCCCTTAATTTGCACCAAGAATGAAAAACCTAAACGAAAAAATGCACATTATTCTTGTGGATGATGATGCGGAAGACCGTATGATTTTCGAAGAGGCATTCTCTCAGTTGAATTCCGGGAATCAACTCCTGATGTTCCAGAATGGCCTTGAGGTATTAAATTACCTGAATGAAAACGAAACTGTCCCGGACATTATTTTTCTGGACCTGAACATGCCCATTATGGGTGGTCTGGAAACATTACGGGAAATGAGGAAGAATGACCGCTACAGACAATTGTCTGTTGTAATCTATTCGACTTCTTCCGCAGAAAAAGATATTGAAGATACATTGATTGCCGGTGCCAATGTCTATATTACAAAACCCAATAATTTTGAAACCCTAAGAGATACAATTGCCAAGGTAATTCATGTCAACTGGCAATTTCTTTCTTCGGGTCTGGACCGCGAGACCTTTGTATTTGTTACCTGATAGTAGTGCAAAATGAAGTAAACCTCTTCTAAATGCAATATACATTTACAAAAGACACACTATGAAAACTATTGACAACCATTAAAACAGTGCATTGAAATACAAAAGAATCAGATAATAAAATAGCATATAATCTAAAATCATTATATTTACCGCATCACTTTAATTCTCTTCATAAAATGAAGTTACTGTAAAAAGTGACCTTTATTAATGACGAGTAAAATTATAGGCGTGGGAAACTATATACCTTCCCAGGCCATTACCAATCTATTTTTTGACAAGCATCACTTTTTAGACCAGGCGGGAGATGCCTTAAAACAAGACAATGCAACCATTGCGAGTAAACTGAAAGAAATTACCGGTATTGAGGAAAGACGTTATGCGCATCCTAATCAGGTCGCTTCTGATTTAGGCTTTTTGGCCGCCCAATCTGCCATAGAAGATTCAGGAATCGACCCAGAAACACTTGATTACATTATTTTCGCGCATAATTTTGGCGATGTCCGTACAGGAACAATCCAATCTGATATGGTTCCAAGCCTTGCATCGCGTGTCAAGCATCTTTTAAAAATCAAAAAT
Organism: Flavobacterium sp. 38-13; assembly: GCF_001899155.1. Lineage (NCBI taxonomy): Bacteria > Pseudomonadati > Bacteroidota > Flavobacteriia > Flavobacteriales > Flavobacteriaceae > Flavobacterium > Flavobacterium sp. 38-13. The sequence continues at coordinate 17,181 of NZ_MKVG01000023.1, read as the reverse complement.
AATTTTTGTGTAGCCTATGATGTCTTATTTGGCTGTCCGGGCTGGATTGAAGGCATGATACAGGCGCATGCCTTTATCAAATCGGGAATAGCCAAAAGATGCCTTGTTATTGGAGCGGAAACCCTTACGCGTGTAGTCGATGCGCATGATAGGGATAGTATGATTTATGCTGATGGTGCCGGTGCCGCTATTCTTGAAACCAGCAATGACGAATCGGGAATAAAATCACATCTCTCCGGTTCTTTTACCCTTAACGAGAAAGATTACCTGTATTTTGGAAAATCGTATAATAATGAAAACTGTCCCAATATACGGTACCTGAAGATGGATGGTAGGAAAATTTATGAATTTGCCCTTTTGAATGTTCCCGGTGCCATGCAAAAATGCCTGGATGACAGCGGTTATTCTATTAATGACCTCTCTAAAATAATCATCCATCAGGCCAATGAAAAAATGGACGAAGCAATCGTAAACCGTTTTTATAAAATTTACAAAACTCCGGTGCCCGAAAATATAATGCCCATGGTAATACACAAGCTTGGAAATAGTAGTGTGGCTACAATTCCGTCACTGTTAACCATGATTTTAAAAAACGAGCTGCCACAGCATTCAATCAAAGAAAACGATATTGTTCTTTTTGCTTCTGTAGGAGCCGGAATGAACATCAATGCTTTTGTGTACCGTTTTTAAAAATAAAAAGGTGTATAAATTAAATTTTATACACCTTCTTACAAACAAATACAGGTAATTATCTTCTTTTGACATTTACGGCCATCAAACCTTTTTGACCTTTTTCAATATCAAAAACAACCTTGTCGTTCTCATTAATTTTATCCAATAATCCGGTACTGTGGACAAAAATATCCTCGTTGCTTCCGTCTTGTGAAATGAATCCAAATCCCTTAGATTCATTAAAAAATTTTACTGTGCCTTCTTGCATCTCTTTTTTTATTTGTTATTTATTGCTTTTTATATCTGTTGCCTGATATCCTTTTGGTGTTTTTTCTTTTTTATAATGTACTACATCATGTTTTTTAACAGCTTCATTTAATTGTCCGTAATGGAAAAAAATATTTTCATTGCTGTTTTCTTCTGTAATAAAACCGTAGCCTTTCTCGCTCATATAGGAAACTATGCCCGAAAAAATTGTGTCTTCCGTAATCATTTCTGCCTTTTTAGATTGCCTGGCTTTAGCAGCATCCTCTTCCCTGTTCTGAGCATGGGGCGGCAATGAAGTGAAATTTCCATTGATATCGACATAAACAATCATATCATCAAGCTCTTTCCCTTTATTGTTATTTGTTTTTCGTTCTTCTCTTCTGGAAATTTTATCCTGCTGCTTCTTTTGTTTTTTTTTATTGTTTTCTTTTTTAAAAAACGAATCTGCCATATTGGGTACTTTTTATTTAAATGGAAATGAGGATTTACTTTTAAGATGGAATTATCATTCCCATATAGTTCATTGCATGAACATAGGCTAATCATATCCGTTGGTTAAAAGCCTAACCATCCTTGAATCGTTTACAAACGAATAATGACCAAAATGAAATACTGATTTCTAATAGTGTTTTTTTCTGGAACGCGTATCGTTTTCTTTTGGCATTGCTTCTTTTACTGCCATTGTACGTGAGTCAAACTCAGAATCGTTCAGGTTGTCTACAGCATTCTGCGCTTCCTCCTGTTCAGGCATTTCAACAAAGGCAAAGCCTCTGGAATTTCCGGAAAATTTGTCTGTAATGATTTTAACTGAAGTTACTTCTCCATAAGAAGCAAATAAGTCGAACAATTGTTCTTCTGAAGTCTTAAAACTCAGATTGCCAACAAAAATATTCATAAGTAAATAATTTTAAGATTAAAAAATGGCACCTGAGAAAGCAAAAACTGAGAGAGAGAAAAAGAGTGTTTTAAACTATTCCAGAGAAGGCAACAGAAACCTGTTATATAATATCGCAACAAATGTAGTCAATGATAATTGATAATCAACTAAATATATTTTTTTATTTTAAAAATAAAAAGCTATTGAAATCAATTCGAGAGATTTCCGGCTTTTATTCCGAACATTATTTATAAAAAACTTCCTCTGTAACTTTCAATAAGCAAGGAAAAATATCATATTATTATTCTTACTTTATCAAAAACCGCTTCGCATGATTTTAATCCTTATTTTTACAAAAAAATAAGAAGATGCCCAAATTATTCCCCTTAAAAAATATTTTGTTTTTGGCTCTGTTTTTACTCTGCATTTCCTATTCCCATTCCCAAACCCAGGAAATACAGAAACTTCAAAAGAGTCTGCCACATGTAAAGGACAGTATTTCATATGTCAACAAAATCAACCGTATTGGTATGCTGATGCATATGAAAAATCCGGACAGCAGTTTGATTTATGCGATGAATGCCCGTACTGTTGCCGGAAGAATCCGGTATAAAAAGGGAGCCGTTGATGCAGAAAATGTAATTGGAATCTCATTAGCCTTAAAGGGACTTAGTAATGAGGCTGTAAAAATATTCGGCCAGGTTCTTGCCGATTATGAAAAAATGGGCGACAAACAAAATACGGTGCAGCTCTACATGAATTTTGCGAGCCTACAGATGCAAATCGGAAACCAGCTTCGGGCCGTAGAATATAACAGGCAAGCTTTGAAAATTGGAAAAAGTATGCCGACAGACAGCATCATGAGCAGAGTATATGCCAATTATTGCATGGCAAATCCACAGCTTTCTGAAGACAGTGTTCAGTATTATCTGGAACGTTCTAATAAAATTGGAGAAAAACTAAACGACCAGTCACTCCTTATTGGCAACAAGCAGATTCTTGGCATTTTTTATATGGTGCGCGGCGCCAGAGATAAAGCATTACCGTTATTGGAAAGTTCACTTGAGGAGGCAAAAGCAGCCAAACTTGAGCGATTACAGCTCCAGGGACTTAACGCTATGGCAGAATTTAACGCTAACAATCCGGAACTAGCGCTGAAATATATGGAAGAACAGCTGGCCATAATAGAATCTAATGGTTATGATGAATTAAAAGCCCCGGTCTTATTTTCTATGCTGCGGTTCGCAAAAATGAGCGGGAATATTGAAAAAGAACGCGAATTAAGCGAAAAGATGATTGCGGCACAATTAAAGCGGCAAGCCAGCCTGGAAAAATTTATTGGAGATTATGTGCATTATTACCAAATACAGGAAAATAACAAGGAACTGGAACGATCACAGAAAGCATCACGACAGACTATCATAATATTGACCGTCTTTTCAATAGTGTGCGGTATTTTGCTATTGCTATTATTCCGGGCATATAAAAAAATCCGAAATGATTCTAAAAAGAAAGCCGCATTATATGAAATCATCGACAAAAAGAATGCTTCCTTATCTGAAGCCGATGCCATGAAATCCAACCTGGTTTCTATTCTTGCACATGACTTCCGTTCGCCTCTTATTTCAACCCTCTATATGGTTAGACTCTTAGAGCGTAATACAGAACTTACCGAATCTGAAAAGGAATCTTTTTATCTGACAATCAGTAATGATATTTCCGGAACGCTGGAAAATTTTGATGCTACCCTGCAATGGATCAAACGCCAACTTGGAGAGTTCAGAATTAATTTTGAAACGGTGGATATCCGTTCGTTACTTGACGAAGCCATTAGCGGCTACAATGCGCAGCTCAATGAAAAAGGAATTACGGTTATCAATAATGTGCCGGAAGGTATTTTGGCCACATCAGACAAGGAAATGCTTCAATTTGTAAATAGAAACCTGCTTTCCAATGCTTTAAAATTCTCACCTAAAGGTAAGACTATTGCTGTAGACGCATTTAAAACCGATTCTGAGATTGTTATCTCCGTAAAAGATGAAGGACCGGGCTTGTCACATACTCAGATAGAAAAACTGTTTTCTATTAGCAGTAAGGGTGGCTCAATGCATGAAGGTGCCGGCATAGCACTTTCGTTCAGTAAGGATTTTATAGTAAAACTAGGTGGAAGAATTTGGGCGGAAAACCGTAACTCGGCTGGTAGTATCTTTAGTTATGCAGTTCCATCCAACCCCGTTGACAAGGAAAGTATACAGTCAAAAATTGTAGCTTAATATACCAGTTAGGGACAGGCAAAAAATAAAATTACTCCCACAATTTATTAATTTACCTGTCGCAGTAAACTGGTATAGGGTGCGTATTCCCCCATCTTTAATAGTTCAAAGGTTTAAATTCTTTTGCGAAACCTAAAGCAAGAAGTAACAAAAGGTCATATTTGGGAGTAAGTGGTTAAATTGGGGAGTAAGTGGTAAATTGCTTTCAAAAAACATATTGTTATTTATTTCTATAAAATGACTATTTTAGTTGTGTAATTTATTTTTCCATGCATTTACGCATAACTCTATTTTTTTTGTTATTTACTGTTTGTGTATCCGGACAGGATTATGCTTTAAAAGAAGCCCAGATTCGCGACGGATTTAACACTTATCTTTTTTCGAGTTCGGCTTTTGTTGATAATAGCCGGTTTGTTTGGTATGCAACCAATCGTGATGGGGATTTTTATAGATTTGACGGAAAAAACAAGCTCCGGTATCAATTTTATAAAGATGGGAACAGCCATGACGACAACTTTTATATTTCCAAAAACGCATGGATTCAAGACCATAATAATACCATTTGGGCTGCCGAACTGGATAAGGCTTATATCATTACGGCAGATAAACTTCAGGTGGATCGCATTCAATATCCTACGGAAAAATTAAGCTCCAAATCATTTATTGCCAAAGACGAAATGGATAATCTTTGGATTAGTAATGGCTCGCGCTACCTTATTAAAATTACACCCGACAGAAAGGTTACCCAGGTCACTCACCTCCTTTTGAAAGGGAAACACGAAATTGAAATAATCAGGGTTTTAAACAATGGCAGGATCATTGCAAAATCCGGATACAATCTTTTCTATATTGATTCTGAAGGAATACATTTTTTTATAAACATCCATACTCTGGATAAGGAAATTAATCCTGAATTTACTCTTTTTGAAAACGGTAAAATTGTAACCGAAAACAGTAGCGGTTATTATAAGTACAACAATGTGCCTTACAAATACATCTATTTAAAAGGATTGAACATACAAATATTTAATTATCCGTATGATGAAACCTGCTATTTAGGCAGCTGTAACTGGAGTAGCAGAGCTTTGGTTGTAGATTCAAAGCTTTATTTGGCAGATGATTCGAATCTCTTTATTAATCAGATTAATAAGAAAACTAACGAAATTACTACCATTGACACCCTACACTTCAAAAAGCAAATTTCAATATCCAACAACAAGCATTATCCTAATTTTATATGGATATCCGGTTATGATGAACTTTTCAAATTACTAATAATACCAAATAATTTTAAAAGGAAACTGCAATTCGATGACAAGCAGTATAGTACAAGAGGCATTGTTTCAGATTCAAAAAACAATCTGTTCATAGCTACCTACGAAGGCCTTTTCAAACAGGAAAAGGATAAAAAACCGGAAAAATTTTTAATTAAAGGTGAAAAAAAAGGCTCATACGATATTATCGTTTTAGACAAAAATGATTCTATCTTATGGGGTTCACAAGAATACCATTGGATTAAAAAAATAAACCTGCTTACCCATACAATAAAAAACATTGAGTTACCAAAAGGTTTCAAGGTTGAATACATGAAAGAAAAATTACCTGATGAATTATGGATTGGCTCAAACAAAGGCTTATATATTCTCAATAAAAAAACAGAAGAAATAAATCCTTACGTAGAAGATGGTTATTATTTGGGTAATATTCCTGTTCTCAGCCTTACAGAGGCTAAAGATGGTAAAAAATGGATTGCAACCCGGGATGGGCTTTTCTTAAAGGAAAAAGGAAAAGATTTTATAAATTTCAAGAATATTAACCCAGCCTTTGATTATAAAAGCCTGTTGACATTACATGAAGACGAAAAAGGCAATCTATGGATTGGTACTGATGGCAGAGGAATTGTTTTCCTGGACCCAAAAACAAATTGGTTCAAAAACCTGACACAATCTGACGGACTCTCAAATAATACTATATGTGGCATATTGGAAAGCAAGGAAGCATTATGGTTTTCAACCTATTACGGGCTCACCCGATTTGACAAACAGAAAGGTTTTTTCGCCTTGTATTATAAAGAAGACGGTCTGGCTGACAATGAATTTAATCTCAGATCTGCCTACAAAAAAAATGAGAGTGCATTTTATTTCGGAGGCCTAAACGGTATCGTCGAATTCAATCCCGGAAAAATAGAACTCCGGGGAAAACATCCCCATACTATTTTTTTGTATAGCTCAACCTATTTTTCCAGTGACAGGAATAAAAATGTAACCGATTATTTAAGTCTTAATAAAAAAACAATCAACCTTCCTTACAATAAAAATTATTTCTCGGCAGTATTCTCCATTAATGAACTGTTTTATATTGAAAAAAACACCTATCTCTATAAAATAGAAGGACTCAGAAATGAGTGGATAGATGCCGGAACATCGGGGCTTGTTGAGCTTCCCAGTCTACCGCCCGGGAATTATGTATTACGGGTAAAAGGAAAAGATGCGAAAGGCATTGAAACCCTCAACGAAATAAAGATTAACCTTCACATAGAACAGATTTTTTATAAAACGCCGCTCTTCATCATCTTAATGTCATTGTTGGCGCTTGGTTCCATAATCTATTTTTTTATCAGGCGCAATCAAAGACAAAAAAGATTTTTTGAAAGGGAAAAAGAAATCAAGGAACTAAAATCCAGTGCCCTAAGAGCCCAGATGAACCCTCATTTTGTATTTAATATTTTAAATAATATGCAAAGTGTTCTGATTTTAAAAGGAGAAGCCGAAGCCAACAAATATTTTGGTGCTTTTTCTAAACTTTTCAGGCAAACGCTCGACATTTCAAGGCAGGAACTCATCACGCTCAAAAGCGAAATTGAATACCTCAACAATTATTTACTACTCAACAATTTGCAGCTCAACGATGAATTAAAATATTCTGTAAATGTTCAAAACAGCGTTGGGGATACCAATACTATTTTTCTACCAGGAATGCTAATCCAGCCTTTTGTAGAAAATGCCATACTGCATGGGCTTTCTAAAAAACAGGACAAAAAACTAACGATCAGTTTTTCTATGGAAGAAGGGTATTTGGTGGTTGTTGTCGAAGATAATGGAATTGGCAGAATTATGGCTGCAAAAAATGCTGTAAATAAAAAAGAATCACACAAATCATGGGCTACCACAATAGTCAATGAGCGCATTAACATCATGAACTATTCCAATAATAATGCTAAAACTGTTATCCTTAAAATTGACGATTTAGAAAAAAACGGAATGCCTTGCGGCACACGGGTAACTTTAAAATTACAACAGCCTTGAGAGTGATTCTTAATTTTCACTTAATTATTTAACTTTATTGGCAGGTTTGCAAAATTTTCTTAACTTTAGTCTCCTCCAATTTTAAACATATGCAAGCCCATAAAGCCCTCATAATTGACGATGAAGTCAACAATATAGCCTTATTAAAACATTTCGTCACCAAATACTGCCCGAGTATAGAAGTCGTGGGCGAAGCCCTGACCATATCAGAAGGCATTTCAGAAATCAGGGAGAAGGAACCGGATATTCTTTTTTTGGATATAAAATTAAACGAAGGCAATTCCTTCGAAATCCTTGACCAATTGGATGACCTTAAAGCGCAGGTAATTTTCGTTACTTCTTATGACGAGTATGCTCTTAAAGCTTTTAAGTATAATGCTGTGGATTATATTCTAAAACCAATCATTATAGAAGATGTAATTTTGGCCGTAAACAAGGCTATAAAAAATATTGAGCAACAAGACTTTTTTGATTTTGGGAAGCTGACATCATTTTCAGGCGAACCCGTTTCTTTTTCAGAAAACAAAGAATATATAGCTATTCCTTCCCTGGATAAGGTTGATATGGTTAAAAGCAGCCAGATTACCTATATTGAGGCAGACAATAAGTATACTGTTTTCCATACCATTGAAGGCAAAAAATACACCTCAAGTAAAAATCTTTTAAGTTTTGAGGAAACATTGGACAAAACCCGCTTTTTCAGAATACACCATTCTTTTATACTCAATATTGAGCACCTTATTACGATTATCAAAAAAGATGGGAGCTATTGCGAAATGTCGGACGGCACGTTATTACCTATTGCCAGACGTAAACTCGAAGATTTTCATCGATTTCTCAAAATCAAAAACTAAACTTTCTTTCCTTGTTTTCCTTTTACAGCAGTTGTTTTTAATTGATTATCGGTAACTCTACACCAAAAAGATTCTTATTTAGGTAAAGTAAGTTTTATAACTTGTCCTGTTTTGGGTCTCTTCGCCCTTGTATGAAATAATGGCTCGCAAAGGCGCAGAGTCGCAAAGTAATTAAGCCTTATAAAAGAAAAAATTACGACAGTAACCCTTTTCGGGTTTTCTTTCATTTTATATAGATTCTTTAAATCTGTCAAATCATTTTAATCTGTGGCTAAATTCACTATTCTGTTGGTATGCCCCGCTATAGCCACCTGTTTTTTAAACACTCTAAAAAACCACTTACTCCCATATTCTTCCAGTTATTCGCAATAACAACCAGTTATTACTTTGCGATTGGCTTTATTATTATAATCTGCAATCTTTGTATAGGCAAACTTCCAGAAACGAGATTTTTGCCAAAGGCAGTAACATATTATATGTTCGTAGCTATAGTGTCTCTCACCAACAACGTTCTTATAAAAGTTTAGTTTAGATAAAAATCGAAAAACTAGAGAGACACTATAACTATGCTGTCTAAAAAAATAAAAAAAACAGTTATTTGTTTGATATAAAAACATGCAATAAGAAAGCGGGCTCTAAATTTTTCGTAATGGATTATTTTTGATAAAGACGCAACAATTAGGAATAAATAAAAGCCGCTTTCTTTTATCAATTGACAATAAATACACTACTTATTAAATAAACAAGTGCCTCTCATAACATTCTCAATCCTCAGATATGTTACTATGAATTATAGATTTGGGCTTCTAATTATTCATAATATCTAGTTAAAGAGGCACTTTGTATTAAAACAGGAGGTCATCCTACCATCTTCATAAAAAAATCATCATAGTTTAGTAGGAAAAAATACATCGTTATACAAACATGAAACAGATGGCCTCCTTTTTTACTCTTTCACCAAAGGCAAAAAATTCTTTAATGGCTATCGGGTAGTTTCACGTATGGGCGAAAACTTGAATGACTTTTGGAAACTTTATTCAAAAATAAATTTCTTCCCTGCTTTGCGGCTCTGCGTCTTTGCATGAAATAGTGGCTCGCAGAGTCGCAATGTTTAAATGAAGCGTGAAAAGCTGCCCTTTACTCACGATAAATTTCATAAAACTGTGCAGGCAGCAAAATCATAACTTTCTCACTGTGCTCTATTTTTTTTGCTTTGGAAAAAAATCAATCCAGATATACCCCGTCATAAACCACAGACAAAACCTTAAATGTCGGGACATATACATAACCGAGATCATTCCAACGGGTAATATTAAGCCAGATGCCATGAGGACCGGCAGATAAATTAAAGACTCCGGAAATTTTAAACTGTAACGAGGATTGTAGATAATGTTGCTGTACAATCTGAAAGAAATTTGTGGCTACTCCGTCAATAATTATTTCACAACGGAAATAAGGACTTTTATAATAGCTAGGATATAAAACATCGCCAGCCAATCCTACAGCAACATTTAAAATTACGGGGCTGGCAACAGGCATTGTAAACATTGTCTGACTTTCGGGAATAAGTGTAGGATTGCTGTCAGACAGTGTAAATGCTGATATATTAGAGCTTTCTCTCTCCATTCCGTACGCATAGTCCAATGCCTTTTTAACAGTCACAGATGTCACTTTACTATCCATAATTGCTAATAATTCCCAGGTACTGCCCGTGACTGTACCCCTACTGACTAATTTTGCATAATAACCCGGCGGCACCGTTACTGAAGACATATTGGCTGTTCCATATATAGTTTCCTGTGCCGGAGCAATAACGGTTAGCATGTAATTGCTGGTATTCTTTATACTGTAAACACGCCCTTTTAAAGAGCCCCATCCGGCCGGAGGAAGATGGAGCATAGCATCAGCATTGCCGTTATAGGCCGTATAATAATCCGTATAGCCCAAGACAGTATTTCCGGTTATAATTTTATAATCGCCCGCGACAGAGCCGTTAACTGTCAAGCGGCTGCCCGGGTTTTTGGTGTTTATTCCGGTATTTATTGCGGTGTTCTGGGCAAAACTTCCGGTTGCCGAAGCAAACAAAAACAGTAGTATGAAATATTTCTTATATTGTAACTCCATAGCGTTTTTTTTTAAATCAGGGGGCTAAAAAAGAGATTAATTTATGTCCGGGTTATGCTATCAACACTTAGCAGGATCGATAAAACTCCTAACACATGATTATTCGCAGACCCAAAACTATTCCAGGCAGAGATTTTAGCATGGATAGTAGGCCACCATCCTGTAGGTACGAAATTGTATTTACCGGACAAGTTAAACTGCAGACCCTTACTATTCTCCTGCACAACCTGGAAAATGCCTGTGGGCATATCGTTTACAAAAAGTTCGCAACGATAATAAGAAATAACAGAACCCGGTGGAAAAACCTGTGTACCGGAATCTACAAGAGCAAGCCCTACTGTAAAGTTTAGAAATAAAGCTCTGGGGTTATCATCCGTCAAGAAAAACGAACCTCTGCTACCCGGAATTACAACATCTAAACTGCTTGGAGGCCCAATAGTAAATAGCGATTGATAACTGCTATTCTTTGGCACTCCTATTGCAACATTTAACAGTCGGGTCATTTTTGAAGACAATTTAGTAGGCGCCAACATAGAAAGCTCCCAGGTAGTTCCGGTGGTAGTGCCCTTGCTAATCAATTCAGCATAATAGCCGGGAGGCACCACTATATAATCTACATCGCCTGTAGCGTCAATCTTCTCCAAACTCGGTGCTTCAGAAAAAACGAAAAGTTCACCCTGGGCGCTTATATTCTTAATTCCGTAAATGCGTCCTTTAAAATTGCCCGGCCCGCTAATAGCCTTAGGGAGTAGTATTGTACCTCTACCAATTCCATTAAAGGCAATATAAAAATCGGAATCATCTAATGTAACATCGCCACTAACTATCTTATAATCGCCTGCAAAAGAACCGTTAACAGTCAAGCGGCTGCCCGGATTTTTGGTGTTTATTCCGGTGTTTATCGCGGTGTTTTGAGACATCACGCCCGTGCTGTACAGCAACAGGATTAAAAAAAGCTGTTTCATAATAAAATCTTTTTGGCTCATAGTTCTTTAATTTATATATACGGCACTTAACAAAAGTGACAAAACTCCGAATGTATTGGCTGTTCCCGACGAAACTCCTCCTCCAGACCTCCATAAAGAAAGTTTGGCATGGATAGTATGCTGTCCTGCAGGCAAATCGCGTACGCCAGACATGCTGAACTGTAATTGTGACCCTATATAATTTTGCTGTACAATCTGGAAAATACCCGTAGCCACATTATCTATATACAGTTCGCAACGGTAATAAGGCATCATAACAATCTGTCCAAATACCATAGATTCTAAATCATCAATTCCTAACACAAAGTCTAAAAATACTGTTTTGGGTTCAGACAAGGTAAACGAATTACTGCTACCGGGAATTACAATGTCTAAAATACTGGGATTGCCTCTTACTATAGTAAATCTATCCTGAGAAGAGCTAACTGAATTCCTTGCTACAGAACTTGCAACATCTACCAGTTTGGTCACTTCAAAAGATGACACTGCGGGCACCCGCATAGAGAGTTCCCAGGTAGTGCCGGTGGTAGTGCCCTTGCTAATGAATTCAGCATAAAAGCCGGGAGGCAGCAGTATACTGCTTACTTCCGTCGCCGCATCTATTTTTTCTAAATTCTGTGCAGCAACCGTAAGATTCCGATTGCCGGTTGTATTCTTAATCCTGTAAATACGTCCTTTGAAGTTGCCCGGCCCGCTAATGGCCACGGGCAGTTGAATTATGCCGTCGGTATTTCCATTATAGGCAATATAAAAATCGGAATCATTAAGGATAACATTGCCGGTCACTATTTTATAGTCGGCTGCAAAAGAACCGTTAACAACCAAATTGCTGCCCGGATTTTTGGTGTATATACCGGTGTTTTGTGACATCATGCCTGTGCTGTAAAGCAACAGGATTAGAAAAATCTGCTTCATAAAAAATCTTTATGGCTTATAACTAAAATTTGCAGTCAATTTATGACTGCTTTGTATCTGGATTGTTATGCTGTCATTACTATGGACACAAATCTAACCAATAATAATGAGAATTTTTTGAAAAACGGTTTAAAATCCCGGATTCCAAAAAAACTTTTTTTACTTTTTCTGCCTGGACAAGATTCCCGTTAATTGTGTTCAACTTTTATTCATTATTCCGGCACCTTAATTTCTTTATCTTGACTAACCGCAAAGCATCTATTACTGCCTAAGCAGATATACCCCATCATAAACCACAGACAAAACCATAAATTGTTGGGCACCTGTATGGCCGTCATCATTCCAACGGGTAATCTTGAGCTGGATACTATTACTATTAGAACTGGGATATACATAAAAGACATCGGAAAGATTAAACTGTAACGAGGAGCCTACATATTGTTGCTGTATAATCTGGGTATCATATAATCGTCCGTTAATATACAATTCACAACGGTAATAAGGACTTTTTGAAAACACTTTCGGCGAAGTCAAATCAGCCAGCCCTACGGCAACATTTATGAATACAGGAGTCAAAACTCCAACAGACGTGGTAAACATTGTCTGGCTTTCCGGAACAAGCACAGGATTGCTGTCCGGCACTGTAAACGCTGTCGGAGGTATCGGATAGGCACCTCTATCCATTCCAAAAGAATAGTCCAACGCTTTTTTAATATTCTTGGGTTTCACTTTAGTATCCGTCATTGTTATTACAGCCCAGGTAATGCCCGTGATTGTACCCTCACTGATTAATTTTGCAGAATAACCCGGTGCAACTAATAGCGTGTTATAATTACGTATCTGCTCCTGTCCCGAGGGAATAACGGTTAGATTGTAATTGCTGTTATTTTTTATAATATAAACACGTCCTTTTAAAGAACCCGAGCCGGCCGGAGGCAGATGGACCGTGCCGTCAGCATTGCCATTATAGGCCGTAAAATAATCTGTAAAGCCCAGGACAGCATTTTCGGTTATAATTTTATAATTGCCCGCAAAAGAACCGTTAACTGTCAAACGGCTGCCCGGATTTTTGGTGTTTATCCCGGTATTTATTGCAGTGTTCTGGGCAAAACTTCCGGTTGCTGTAAACAAAAAAAGCAGTATGAAATATTTTGTAAATTGTAACATCGTATAATTTTTTTTACATGTGACCATATAGACTAAGCGACAAAACTCCATATGTCATATTCCGCGGCTGCCCAAAGTCATGCCAGGAAGAGAGTCTGAGTTCTACATTGTGCATGCCTGCCGGCAAATAATATGTACCATACGCGTTAAACTGCAGACTCTTACTATGCTCCTGCACAACCTGAAAAATGCCTGTGGGTGTATTATTTATGAACAGTTCGCAACGGTAAAAATGATAATAATCACCCGGAGAGAAAAAATTTATAAGACTAAGCCCTGCTGAAAAGTGAAAAAACAGAGCTGTGGGTTGTTGCAGATAAATACTTCCTGTGCCAAGCGGAATTGCAACATCTGTAACGGTTGGAGGACTTAAAGTGAATTTTAATTGTGGACTGCTATTCTTTGGAACTTCATATTTAAAGATTGTAATTTTACTGAATTGTTCGGAATATCCACCTAATCCAACATGAGGCATAAACTTAAAAAGTTCCCAGGTAGTTCCGGTGGTAGTACCCTTGCTAACCAATTCAACATAATAGCCTTGAGGCACCACTATATAATCTACATCGCCTTCGGCATCTATTTTCTCCACACCCAATGCCTCAAGAGTTATTTTAATAGTACCCATTTGCATGATACCGTTATTTATAATTCTGTAAATGCGCCCCTTAAAATTGCCCGGCCCGCTAATGGCCTTAGGAAGTTTAAATGTGGCGCCATAGTATCCACGGTAAGCAACATAAAAATTGGAATCATCCAAAACAATATCTCTATTTTCGTCACCAACCATTTTATAATCGCCTGCAAAAGAACCGTTAACAGTCAAGCGACTGCCCGGATTTTTGGTGTTTACTCCAATGTTTATTGCGGTGTTTTGAGACATCGCGCCTGTGCCGTACAGCAACAGGATTAAAAAAAGCTGTTTCATAATAAAATCTTTTTGGCTCATAGTTTTTTAATTTAACCTGAGTTCGGGTTAAGGATTTTGTGTAAGCATTAATAAATCAGATGTTTAAATTTTATGATTTATGATTTATGGTTTCTGATTTATGGTTTCTGATTTATGGTTTCTGATTTATGGTTTCTGATTTCATTCTCTTAGTTTTCAGGATATAAAAACAAGTGTGAATTGAAATATTTTGTTCATTTACTATAAAATTTTAAGGGACTAAAAATCTAAAACCCAGATAAGATAATCGTTATTATGCCTATTATCAATATTTTAATAATTATTTTATTGTTGTTTCTTATCACGAACTCAGGTTAATTTGTATATGTGGCACTTAACAAAAGTGACATGACTCCAAATTGAGTGGTAAAAGTATTATTTCCACCGGCAAACCATAAAGAAAATTTGGCATGGATAGTATGCTGTCCTGCAGGCAAATCACGAACGCCAAACAGGCTGAACCGCAAATGAGAACCCTCTCCATCTAGTGGCACAATCTGGAAAAGCCCCGTAGCCACATTGTCTATATACAGTTCGCAACGGTAAAAAATTGTTGGCATCGTTTGCTGCCCCGGTTGAAGAGTCGCTATATTATCAATTCCTGCTGTAAAGTTCAGAAATACTGATTGGGGTTCAGACAAGCTAAACGAAGTACTGCTATGGGGAAGTATAGCATCGATAATAGGCTGCGGATTTCCGTTTTTTATTGTAAACCTCTCAGCGGTTATGGTACTCGAATTCCTTGGTACAGAATATGCAATATCTACCACTTTGGCCTTTGGTAAAGATAGCCTTACGGGCACCCGCATAGTGAGTTCCCAGGTAGTGCCTGTGGTAGTGCCCTTGCTAATGAATTCAGCATAAAAGCCGGGAGGCAGCAGTATACTGCTTACTTCCGTCACCGCATTTATTTTTTCCAGATTCTGTGCAGCAACCGTAAGATTCCAATTGCCGGTTGTATTCTTAATCCTGTAAATACGTCCTTTGAAGTTGCCCGGTCCGCTAATGGCCACGGGCAGTTGAATTATGCCATCGGTATTTCCATTATAGGCAATATAAGAATCAGAATCATTAAGGATAACATTGCCGGTCACTATTTTATAGTCGCCGGCAAAAGAACCGTTAACAGCCAAACTGCTACCCGGGTTTTTGGTGAATATCCCAGTGTTTTGTGACATCATGCCTGTGCTGTAAAGCAACAGGATTAAAAAAATCTGCTTCATAAAAAATCTTTATGGCTTATAACTAAAATTTGCAGTCAATTTATGACTGCTTTGTATCTGGATTGTTATGCTATCATTACTATTGACAAAAATCTATCCAATAATAATGAGAAATGTTTGAAGACCGGTTTAAAATCCCGGATTCCAAAAAACTTTTTTTACTTATTCTGTTTAAGTACTATTTTCTCTAATTGCTTTTAAGACATTATGTTAAATACCAAATAAAGGAAAACTTATTTTGGCAGAACAATTTGAGTTACAATTTTTATTTTAGCCACAGATACAGATTTATGAAGCCCACACTCAATGAAAGTCAGCTTTTCAAACCTTTTATACTTTACGGTTCTGTATCTTTATAAAGATAATTGCCCGCTAAGGCGTAGAGTAGCAAGCAAAAATATAACTATGAATCTATCCTGGTATAAATTTTCCTAATAATTAATTTATATTATTCATTTTGAATTATTTTATTCCAAACTTACCCCAATAAGCAGGCACAGGAGCCGGTTTGAAATCCCGGCTCCTAAAACCTGTTTACTTTATTTTTTCTGTTCAAGCACTATTTTTTCTAATTGTTTTAAACGTTCGTCCATGCTTTTTGTAGCTTCTTTTAGCTGGTTTATTTCCTTATCTTTAGCCTCCAGCTGTTTTTGCTGCTCAATAGTGTGCAGATACAATTCTTCAACTTTTTCCAGCATCTGTATTGAAAGTTCAGACATATTAAAGATGTATTCGCCTTTATCGTTTTGACGTAAGTCTTTGATGCTGGTAATACCCGGCAAGTGTTTATTTGTGTTGATAAACTCTTCGACTTCTTTTATAGATTTGAAAGTATAGTCTTTTTTCAGTTCAGAAGTACCGTTAAAATAGTCTTCAAATACATAATCGGCATAAGTAGAATTGGCTGTTTCTATTGAACCGTTAACGGCAAGCAGCACATTTGTATTGGTAGTACTTAACATATTCGTAGTGCCTATACCTACCTTTCCAGCACTCGAAACATGCACTCTGGTAGTACCATTGGTGATAAGTTCAAGAGGTCTGGCAGAAGTATTTGCAGTCCCTACTACAAGTCCTGTAGAAGTACCGCTTGAAACAAGTTGGGCACGGTTACCCGAGTCCTGATATAAATCTACTATACTGCCTCCGGATGACACTCTTATGTTAGACCTGCCTGTTGTCGTAGCATTTGTTAAATAAGCCCCAGTAGAGAAGTCAAATATCGTTTCTCTTGTTTCAGGTGTTGTTGCTCTGAATCTAAGAGTCTTACCATTTGTATTTACTACTCTATTGTCTAATAAACTACCATCAGCCGTATAAATGTTATCCAGAGTATTTTTGTTTACCCACGTTGGAACACCTGTTGCATCAGTAGTCAGCACTTGGTTGTTACCCGCATTGGCTATTTTGGCTACGGTTACTGCATCATCAGCTATTTTGGCTGTAGTTATGGAATTGTTTGCAATGCTTAATGCTGCATCAGCCAGAACAGAGTTCGCCAAAGAGCTAGCACTGTTCACCTGAATAATACCGTCTGTAGACAGTGTCTTGCCTAAGCCTGTTGCTGTA
>NZ_MKVG01000022.1:0-6077 GCF_001899155.1 Flavobacterium sp. 38-13 | reverse complement strand
AGTACCTGCTTTCAAATCTGCAAAATCAGAAGCCTGAGGTGTGTAAGAAGTTGTTGTTACAAGTGTTCCGGATTGTGGTAATGTGTTGTTATCCATTGGCTGTACGGCTACTTCCCATTGGGTTTCGCTGCCACCTGCTGTCCAGGAAAGAATTCCTGTAGGACTCACGGCTAAATTAGTAGGTTGTGGACAAGTAACTGGTCCACAGATAGCAATTCCCGTATAAATTCTTGAGTATTCTGTTCCTATACTTCCTGTCCAAACCTCATTTCCTAAGGCATCCTTGACTTGTACCTGGGCTTCAGTAAATTGCCAATCGCTACCTCCAGCATTTACTAATGAGAATTCTACTCCCGTACATAAGAATACCGTAAAGTCAACCGGAGTAGGAATTTCGCCCCATGGCGCGGATGGAAATTCCAAATTCTGGACAATGACACCGTTTTGGACCAGGTTTATTCCTGATGGAGGAGTTCCTGAATTACCGCTGCTTAGGGTAATGGTATATTCACAAAGGTTTTCAAAACTGCATCTTGTAGTAAATTCAAATGGTCCTACCCATTCGCCGTCCTGTGAAGCACTACATACTGCCCTTACGTAGTATTCGTATCGTATGGCAGGCGTAAGGCCTGTCACGGTGTATGGGTTCGTTGTCGTATTGTGCAGGTATTGTGCATCGCCATCTCCAACAGGAGCAGGCAGTTCTGCAGGCTGTACATAAACGTCCCATGAAGTTTCTGTTCCATTTGCTTCCCATGAAATTTTAGCTCCCGTATCGGTAATATTGCTTACCAACAGATTGTTAGGAGCAGGACACACTGGTATATCTTCTATGACTACCTTATCAATCACCAATAATTGTCCTCTAAAATTCCAAGGATTTGGATCTTTTTGTGGGATATGCCATGCAATATTGATATCTCCTGTAACACCTGCAGGAAGGTTGATTACTTTTTCCTTCCATTCCGGATTGTTCAAAGGTGGTTCATCTGCATAATCAATTTCATACAGCATCGTGGTAAATTGATTAAGTTCAGCACCACTTGTAGAAAGTTTTACTTCAAGGTCTTCCCTAAAGTCTCCACCCCAAAGCACCCTGTAATAGTAACGCAGGCGCTGGCCAGGCCTTACGGTTATGGTTGGTGAAATCAACCAGTCATCATTATTTCCGTTAGAACCTGTAAATATCATTGCCGCATGCTCCCCTTCGTATGGGTTTAGCGTGTTATTCAGGTTCCATGCAAAAGTATCGGCATTGCCGTTTACTACCCTCCAACATTCTTCCGATACTGATCCCGGGTTAAATGTTTCCACAAACGGTGCCGCATAGGCATTACATAGTGTGGTAAATGTAAAAGGTCCAACCCACTCACTCTGTTCAGAAGTACTGCAATAGGCCCTTACATAATATTCGTATTGCGTGTTAGGTTGCAATGGGTCTGTAGCAAAAGCCGTATTCGTACTTGCGAGCTGTCCGTTTCCGGTAGGGATTCCCGAACCCGCATTCTGTACTACGACCTGCCACTGGGTTTCCTGGTATCCTTTAGTCCAGGACAGGGCTGCCGAAGTTTGCGTAATATTGGATGCATTCAAATTAGATGGTGCCGGACAGGCCGGTGCATCTTCAATTTTAACGTCATCAAGATGGAAAACGGATGTACCTCCTGCTACAGAGAAAGATGGCGGTACCCTGAAAGCAATGTACACCGGTCCGTTGGCATTGATGTAGATTGTTTTTTCTATAAAATCAGTATTTGTAAAATTCATCAGCGGCATGATGACACTGAAGCTTGCCGGATTTGTATCTGTAGTAGACATCAGGACTTCCACTCCAAATCTAGGATTTGGGAAAAAAGGACTTAAAGCTGCCCTGTACTTAAACTTCAAAGCTTTTGTACCTATTACATTGATAGCCGGAGAAATCAACCAGTCATCATAACTCGGTGTTCCCCAAAAAGCATTTCCTTGTATTGCAGCCCATTCATCATCTAAACGCCAAGCAGCTCCATCTGTATTAGCATCTACAATTTCCCAACATGATCTGTGATTGTTAGTATCAGCAGTATTAAAACTCTCATAAAAAGGTGTCTCAAACACAGCACAAAGGGTTGTAAAATAGAATGGTCCTACCCAGTTGCTTTGTTGTGTAGAAGAACAGTAGGCTCTTACGTAATATTCATATTGTGTAGCATGGGTAAGATCGTCAGCAGTAAACTGAGGTGTATTGATCAACGTCCCGTTACCTGTAGGAACACCCGTATCTTTAGGCTGCACTACAATCTGCCATTGTGTTTCAATATCGCCCGCTGTCCAGGTAAGGTTTGCTGTAGATGTCGTAATGTTGTTAGCTGCAAGATCAAGTGGATCCGGACATTCCGGCTTGTCTTCTACTATAACATCATCTATATTAAAAAGCCATGTAAGTTCGTCTGTATCAGGATGAATATAGAATGCAAAGTTTACATTCCCGGTTATGGATGTAGGTATGTTAATAATTTTTTCCAGTTCCTGATCATTTGTATTGATCAACTGTGAAGGCAATAATACTGTGGTAAAATCAGCAGCCGTAATTCCTGTAGTAGACAGTACAACTGAAAAACGTACAGAACCTCCTGAAGTTCTGTATTTGAATTTAAGCCTTTTAGGAGTTGTTCCCAAATTAATGATAGGAGAAACCATCATATCATTGTTAACGGTTTGGGTGTTTCCTGCTCTCATTCCCAAATTTTCATATCCTGATCCCCATTTGTTGCCATCATTGTTGATATCAATAGGAATCCAGCATGGAACAGGATCAGATGTAACTCCATCAAATGAATCACTATAGGGTGTATTAAATATACATTGGGTTGCAAATCGGTAAGGCAAACTCCAATTACCCGGAGTACCTCCACATATAGAGCGCACATACAAATCGTAAGTTCCGCCCGCAACTAATCCTGTATTGATTAAGTTTCCGACATTATTATTGGTAGCCGTTCCTGAACCTGTTGGAGCACCTGCATCCGCCGGCTGTACCACATATTCCCATGAACTTGCCAAATTGGCCACGTTATCCCAGGAAAATGTAACACTGGTCGTGGTCACATTACTCAAAGTAAATGTAGCCGGTGGCGCACAAGTAGAGAAAGTCAATTCGAAATTGAAACAGACACTTGCATCTGAATCAAATGTTGTTGAAATCACAATAATATAAGTGTGTCCGGCCTGTACATATAAATTATTGATATAAGCCGGCTCACCAGGATTTTCTGTCTTTAATCCCGCAAGACAATTTACCCCTACATCACTGCAGCTGTCGTAAACGAATACGCCGCTGAATCCATTTCCGAAACATCCGGAACCCGGTGAAAATGGAAGAGTCATCTGTTTGATATTGACCAGTCCAGTCTGTGTTGGTGTATAGGAAAAAAAGGCTTTTCCTCCATTAAGGTAATTATCTGTAACCGTAGCCGGTAGACAACCTGTTCCTTGCGTTGTATAGCTCGTCGGATTATCTGCAAAAAGGTTAAGATTACTTGAGTAAGCATAAGTTGTCGTACTAAAAGGAATCACTATTGGTGAATCACATGACAATCCTCTTTTTTTTGTCCTGAATGGAAAGGGTCCTGCCCATTCGCTCGCCGTATCGGCATCACATATCGTTTTGATGTAAACATCATAAGCGGTGTCTTCATCAAGCGAACCTGCCGCATAAGAGTTCTGTACGCTGATGCCCGTAGCTCCCGGTGCCGTTCCCTGCGTTACAACCTGAATCTGAAAATCAAATGCTGTTGGATGCGTCCATGATAGGTTGGCACCACTTGAAGTGATATTGTTTGCTGAAAAATCTGCCTCATTTACTTTCTGGCAGGATTCCATAACCCTGATGTTGTCCAGAAACCACGCATCTCCGCTTGGCGACGCACCGGTTTGGGTATTGAGCACTACAAATGCAATATTTACGTTAAGTCCAACAGGAATGTTTGCAGGGATAGGAATTATCTTTTCTTCATAGGCCGTCTGGGAACCCACATTAAGGTCTGCTTCTGTCCATGATTTCAATATTACGGTATATCCGGCCGGGTCTGTCTGTCCTGCTGTAGACAGCCTGATTTGGTAGATGGCCCCGTTGTTGGCACTGGTCGCCTGTTTTGAATAAAAACGGATCTCCCCATTCTGAGGAATCGGGACTATAGGAGTTGCCAGGAAATACTGTGCGGTATTTCCGGTACCAATGTTTTCTGCACTTGGATTTAAAAAAGCTGCACCAGTTCCTCTGTAACTGTCAGGAGAAATTCCCCAGTTCAGGGTTCCTGCGTTATTTCTAAAGGATGCCCAAGTTGAGGGTATGCCACTTTCAAATGTTTCTAAAGCCATTTGGGCGTGGGCTCCGATGGAAATGAAAAGCAAAAACATGGGGATGACAATTCTTTTCCTGACACATTTATGTATCAGTCTGTCAAGAATTGTTGAGAATCGATAAAAGCTAATTGGCAAGAGCCGGCCTATTATCGAAGCAAATAATAATTCTTTTCTCATAAGTCATTACATTTTTTCAGTTAGTGTTTCGTCATAAAAATAAGGACTAATGTTAACCTTTTCTTAATAATGTCTTTACTATTTACCGAAATTTGAAAGGCTAAATAATATCTTAAATATTTAAATATCAGAAACTTAAACCTTAAAATAAAACAAACCCATTTCTATTAGATTTTATATTAGAGGTTTGGATATTTTCATAAACCCCTCTTAATTTTAATATATTTTTTTCACTTTTAGCAATTAATACATATAAAAATATAACAACTGTTATTATTACCTATTAAGTGTTAGGATTTATCAATATCGTGTTTTAAAACATTTTAAACACCCAAAATATTTTATCTAATAATCTTTAATATTCTAAAAAGGGTTGATAAAATCTTAACTTTTATTTTAAAGGTCACAAATCAGATAATTTTTAGATTTGAAATTAGATACATTAATCAGCCTAAACAACAAGGGGTTTCTATAACCAAGACTGAACTGGAATAAAATAAAAATCATATAGCGGGTTAAACCAAAAAGGTTAAAAAGCAACAGCCGACCTTTTTTAAGGTCGGCTGTCAGAGATGTATTCTTTAATCAGTAAGAACTATTGTCTTATCTCTTTATAATCTTAAATTCCGATCGCCTGTTCTGCGCATCCTCCTCTTCCGTACAGTTTGCCCTGCAGTCCACCTTCGGCTCCGTGCTCCCGAACCCCTTGCCCGAAATACGCTCCTTACCGATGCCCTTCGACACAAGGTACTGTACCGTAGACTGGGCCCTCTGCTCCGAAAGCCTCAGGTTGTAGGCCGCACTTCCCTTACCGTCCGTATGCGACTTCACGTAGATCACCATGTCAGGGTATTTCTCCATCACGTTCACGAGCTTGTCAAGTTCCGCGGCCCCCTGCTGGGTGATGTTGCTCCTGTCGAACTCGAAGTAGATGCTTTTCAGGATGACTTCCGTATCGGTGATGACCACCTCCACAGGTTCAAGGGATATGTCGACACTTGTCCTGCCGCCTTTGGTTTTCCCTACCCTGCCGGATCCCGCCTCATAGTCCTTCTTCGAAGCCTGCAGCACGTATTCCGTGTCGCAGTCCACATCAAAGGAGACTTCCCCGTTCGGGCCGCTCTGCCTTGTGGCTATCACGTTCTTCCTTGCATCAAGGATCGACACGCCCGCACCCGGTAACGCACGTCCTGTCTTGCCGTCCTTCACCATTGCTATGGCTTCTACCCTGCACACCGGCACTGCCCTGACGATATCGTCAGTGCCGTTCCTGTTCGAGGAGAAGTAGCCCTCGTTTTTAGCCGTGTTGAAGCTGAAGGAGAAGTCGTCCTTCTCGCTGTTAACAGGCTTGCCTACGTTAACCGCTTCTCCATCCCTGTCAAGGTCTGCCCTGAAGACATCAAGTCCTCCAAATCCCTGCTTCCCGCTCGATGCGAAATAAAGGATGCCGTTCTCTCCTATGGAAGGGAACCCTTCCTTGCCCGCCGTGTTCACGTTGGGGCCAAGGTTCTGCGGCTTGCCGTAATTGCTGCCGTCAACCGATACCTTCCAGATGT
>NZ_MKVG01000021.1:0-133704 GCF_001899155.1 Flavobacterium sp. 38-13 | reverse complement strand
CATTGTCGAGTTCGTTGACACCCTGGAGAGGTTAACGGACATCGTCTGTTCCGTTGCCGTAAAACGGTACCAAACGTCCTGGCTGCTGTTCACCGCACAGGAAGGAGCTGTTCTGCTAAGCGTTGCCCCATTAAATGTTCCACTGGTTGTAGTGCAAACAGTGCCTGGGGTTAACTGTATTGCATTCACACATTCATCATTGGCTTTGGAGGAAACGTGCCAAAAAAGAATAAAAAACAGTAAAAGTTGTTTCATAAAAGTATATTGATTTTGATTGTTGATTCACGTCGGTAAATTTAGATTTCCGGCCACAAATAGCTATGCAACCATGTTGCTATATTGTGTACTATTGTTGCATTTGCAAAAAAATTATTGATTTTTAAGCACTTGGCTCGGACTTTTCCCAAAGTATTCCGTAAAGGATTTTGTAAAATAGGACTGGCTGTTGAAACCGCACTTATAAGCAATTTCGGTTATATTGCCTTCCTTATTCATTAGAAGATCTTTGGCTTTTTCAAGTCGGATCATGCTGATAAAATTAGTTGTGGAGAACCCTGTCAACGCAACTAATTTTCGGTGGAGTTGACTTCTGCTGACAGACATATTATCAGAAAGTTCATTAACGGAATAGTTTTGATTATCTATATTATCCAAAATATGACCAATGACTTTATTGACATAGGGATTTGGACTTTTAACTCTTTCTTCAAATACTTTTTCCGAATGTATGGCTTCTTTATAGGCTTCTTTATTCCTTTGTACGGTATTGAAAAGGTTTTTTATCGTCAGCTTCAGCTCATCTGGCGAAAACGGTTTTGAAATATAAGCATCGGCTCCATGCTGCAATCCTTCCAAACGGCTTTCCAATGATGCTTTTGCAGAAAATAATACAAACGGCAAATGATTTGTCAATTCTTCAGACCTGATTGTCGAAAGCAATTCGATACCGTCTTTTTCCGGCATCATAACATCCGAAAGGACAATATCGGGCAAATTCTTGCGAATTAAATCAAGAGCCTCTTGTCCGTTTTTAGCATGGATTATGTGAAAGTTTTCTTTTAAGACAGCTATGCTGAAGGCTGCCGTATCCGCGTCATCTTCGGCGAGAAGAAGGATTGGCATGCCCTCATTCGCAATTCCGGCATCTGTAGGATTTACAACTTCCTGTATTGGAAGGGAAACAAGGAGTGTAGTTCCCGAAGAATCGCTTTGAAGATGAATAGTTCCTTGAGCCAATTCTACCAATTCTTTAACAAGAGAAAGGCCTATTCCCGTTCCATTGGTGTCTGAAGTCTGATTTCCTCTGAAAAAGCGACGAAATACTTTTTTCTGCTCTTCTTTCGGAATTCCAGGACCCGTATCGCTTACACGGATGTTTAATCTGTCTCCTTCTATCTGTGATGCCACTTGAATTTTTGCTTTTGGAGGGCAGTATTTCACAGCATTCCCGATAAGATTGGAAAGGATTTTTTCCAAAGCATTAGATGGAAGCGAATAATGTTTTTCTACATTATTCTTAGCATGCGTAATTTGTATGTCTTTAGATTTTGCTTCATTAGCAAAAGTGTCAATCGTATTTTCAATAAAATCATCAACCGCACCGTTGGTATAATGTAGTTGGAAACTGCCTCTGCCCAATTTTGACGCATCGAGCAGTTCGGTAACCAGACTCATTAATTTTTTAGAATTTCGTTCCATCAGACTAAGCTGTTCTTCATTCGAACTATCAGAACGCTGTTTCATAACCTGGATAGGGCCATCAATAAGCGTAAGCGGTGTCTTGATTTCATGCAGGATATTTTCAAACATCCTAAGTTTTTCCTTTTCAAATTTTTGGGTAATCTTTCTTCTTTGGAAAATCAAATAGGTAATAAATCCGCCAATCAAAAACAGCAAAGCAGAACCATATAGCAAAGCGGTTTGTTGATTCTTTGCTTTTTCCGCCTCATGTTTGTGCAGTTGGATTGCCTTTTCTTTTTTCTCGCTTTGGTACTTGATTTCGAGTTCTTCAATCTCTTTTTGTTTTGCTACCGAAAAAAGGCGTTGGCGGGTTTCATTTTCCAGTTTTTTATAGTGGTAGGCATTTTTAAAATCTCCCATCGATTCATACAAAATGCCAATTCTTTCATATAATGCAGGTTTATATTGGTCTTCCGGACGCTGGTCATTTACCGCAATTGCACGCTTCATGTACTCAACAGCCTTAGCATTATTTTTCTTATCCATATAATAATCACCCAAATTCTGGTAGGTAGTCATCATATTGAGATAGTCTTTGTTTTTTTGAGAAATTTCGAGACCTTTTTCAAAATAATAAACGCATGAGTCTGATTTTGTCCCTTGATAAGCTGCCCCAAGAGAATTATAAACAGTGCTCAAATACTTTTCCTGCTTATTTTTAAGTAGTATTTTTTCTGCGTCCTTAAGCGTGTGTATCGCTTCGCCAAACGATTGGTTTATAATCTGCAAAGCGGCAAGATTAGCCGCTATAAAGGAATAATAATGATAATCATTTGCCTCTTTTTTAGCCTGGGCAGCCTGCTGCAGATAGTATTCTGCTTTTTTGAGGTCATTCATCGCAAAATAACAGGTTCCAATACCGTTGTAGATATTTCCAGCTAATGATTTTTCGTTATGTTTTTCTGCCAGTTTAAGCCCCTCCTGATAGGTAGCAATCGCTTCCTTCATTTTGTTTTGCTTTTGGTAGGATTCCGCGATAAGGGCAAAAGAACGGATTACAATCGCATGATTATTTATCTTTTTGCCTATTTTTTGGGCAACCTGGCTGTAATAAAGACAAGAATCCTGATTGGTTGGTAAAAAATATTTTGCAAGTTCAAGATTCAGTTCACTTTTGCGCAGCCCATCTGCTTTTTTAATTAATGTGTGTAAAGAATCTGCAGTATTCTGGCTTTTCATCTGTTGGGGGAAAACAATAGAAAAGACAATGATAAAGTAAAAAGCAAACTTTGCCATAGGTTGGGGGCTTGATTAAGTTTTTGAATTGTCTACAAATGTATAGAAATTCATCATATTTCCTATTTTTCAAGCGTTAAAGCAGCAGTATCGTTAGAAATTTTAATAAAAAATGACCTTAGAAGAAATGAATCACAAAATATTTACGCCCCTCTTCAGATTCTAATTATATCTATTATTTCTTAGCCCTTAATGACAGGTAATAATGCCATAACAGCATAGTTGCAACCGTGCGGAAAGGTTGCCAATTGGCCGCCTTTTCTATTAGAATCTCCCGGGAGGTTTCTTTAGGCATGTTTTTCAATTGCTTTAACGCATTTACCGCCGCCAAGTCTCCTATTGGAAAAATATCGGAACGTTTCAGTACAAAAATCAGGTAAATATCAATCGTCCAGTTGCCTATACCTTTTAACTGGCTCAATATAGTTCGAATGGTTTCGTCAGATTGTGTTTCCAACAGCTGCAAATCAATTTGTTTATCCAGGAGTGCCTGAGCCAAATGTTTGACATAAGCTGTTTTTTGTCGGCTAAAATAACAAGCCCTGAGTTCTTCATCAGACAAAGACAGGATGCGTTCGGGTGTAATTTCACCTACATACGCTCTCAACTTGTTAAGGGCTGCCAATGCCGAAGTGATTGAAACCTGCTGTTCCAGTATGATGTGCACCAATGTTTCAAAAGTATTGGGCCGCGACCAAAATGGCGGATAATCGTATTGGTCGAGAATATTTTTGATATCCTGATCTTTTGCGGCAAGACTGTCGCATAGGCTCCGAAATTCGGAGGGTGTAAACTGGTTGAACTCCATAACAACTACTACTGTAATAAAGTATAAAGCTAATCACTTTTAGAATAGCTTGCCACATAAATACCGGAAACAGAGTCAATACTTGGATATCAGGCAACACCACTGGCAACTAACGGCACCCCTTTAATGGCTGTGCCGGCCGTAGCTTTGATGTTTAATTCGATGATTTCGGAAGTATAAAAGTCAAAAAGGAATATTTTTTCAAAACCGGATGAAAAGGCAGCTGTTTTTATAGTTTCATCAATCAGAAACGACCTGCAGTTGTTATCAACAGCACTCAATACTATTACCAGCCATTGCCTCTGATTGCAACAAATGGTTCTGGTCTATGGCGCTCTGTATGTCTTCATAACTGCATTCTAAAATCCTGAAATCCCGATTTACAATTCGGAATTCGGACGAAGGTAGTTTTCGGATGCGTTCGACATATTTGTACAATATGACCTCTCCTTTGATTCCTGAAATAATCTCGCTTTTGAGTTTCAGGATTTCTGCAGCATCAAAATTGGCTTCCGGATTGCGAAACTCCACATTATAGAGCGCTCTGTAACGGTCTCCAAGTTCCGAAAATTCTGTTTCGATTTCTGAAAGAATTTTTGAGATGGCGTTTTCTTTTGGTGTAAGAAATAAATCCGACGTCGCCACACTGATTTTATCAATCCTGCCATCAGAATCTTCCAATTGGAGTTCCCCTTTTTGTGTAATGGTAGTTCCCTGGTCATACAGGTCTGCAAATTTCCACAAATCGACAATTGCTTTGATTTGCTGTTCTTTGGCGCAGGCTTCCTGTTTTGAACTCTCGATGGCTGTAATCCAGCGCTCTATTGCTTGGACCGATTTCATAACTTTTTTATTTCAAAAGTATAAGGAACATAAAAGCTCCCCGGTTTTTTTATACCAACACAAACTTATTTTATACAAAAACCGTTATTTAATAGATTTATGGCTAAAACAGGCAAAAAACCTTTTCGTATAATTAAAATGGGGGTTGGTATAAATTAATTGGGTAGTGTCCTTTTTTAGTCTTATTTCGTACCGTTAAAATATAGAACCTTGAAAGACAATTGTTTTCAAAATAATTTCATCAAATTCCTGATTGACCCCAAGTATAGGGTATGGAGGCATCTGTCTATTATTATATACATTATTGCATTTTCATACGATTCGGGAGAAATCAAAGAGTATAGTGGCGATTTTCACTACTATGTGAAATGGCTGTGGATTGCCTACTTCTTGGCAATGGTCTACATCAATATGTATGTACTGATTCCGAAGCTTTTATTTAAAGGTGAATATGTTACTTATCTGGTCTGTCTGGTACTGCTGATAGTATGCAGTTTTATACTCGTAAAAAACGGCCTGAATTATTTTGAGCAATACCGCATTACGCCCCGAAAGGTTTTTACCAGTTTTTTCCGGGAAATCCTGGCCACCTCCAACCTGCTTACAATTCTGGTTTTTTCATCCACTTCCATCAAACTGTTTCAGCAATGGGCCCGTGATACGGAACGTATTATTGAACTGGAAACCAATTCCCTTCAACTGGAACTCAAGGAATTAAAAAACCAAATCAATCCGCACTTTCTTTTCAATATGCTGAACAATGTCAACGTACTGGTTAAAAAAAATCCGGAAAAGGCTTCAACCGTTATTATGAAACTGTCCGATTTTCTTCGTTATCAACTGTATGACAACAACCAGCCTTCGGTATTGCTTTTATCGGAAATACAATTCCTGAACGATTTTATGGAACTTGAAAAAATTCGTCGTGACGACTTTAATTTCAGGCTCACAATTGAAAACGAAGACAGTAACAGCAACATGATTTCACAGTTGGTACTTCCTCCCAACCTCTTTACGACATTTATAGAGAATGCCATTAAACATAGTGCCGATTTGGACCATCCTTCCAAAATAGACATTACTTTCAAAATTTATAAAAAAGAACTTGTTTTTACGTGTTCCAACACTAAACCTGCAGAGCCCATCGACGAACAGCATAAAGGAGGATTGGGGCTTGCAAATATCAAACGCAGGTTAGATTTGCTCTATGCGAAGGATTATAAACTGGATATTAATGACGACGATAAACAATATACCGTAACCTTAACACTGCCAATATGAACTGTATAATCGTTGATGACGAACCTCTTGCCAGAGAGGGCATGCTCCTGCTTCTGCAGGATATTCCTGAATTGAATGTGATTGGGTGTTTCAATGGCCCTAAAAAAGCGCGGGAATTCATGCTGGAAAATACAGTTGACCTGATTTTTCTCGACATACAGATGCCGGGAATCAACGGATTGGAGTTTGCAGAATCGATTCCGGAACAAACCCTCATTATATTTACTACAGCCTATTCGCAATATGCTTTGAAAAGCTACGAGGTGGATGCTATAGATTATCTGGTAAAGCCAATCATTAAAACCCGTTTGGAGAAATCGATTAAAAA
Organism: Flavobacterium sp. 38-13; assembly: GCF_001899155.1. NCBI lineage: Bacteria > Pseudomonadati > Bacteroidota > Flavobacteriia > Flavobacteriales > Flavobacteriaceae > Flavobacterium > Flavobacterium sp. 38-13. The sequence goes on along the minus strand of NZ_MKVG01000021.1, from coordinate 127,468 downwards.
AGCATTTGCTTATCGCGAATTGCTGTCCGGAAAGGAGGAAAAAAGCACGCTGGAAAGTCTCGAAACCGACTTTATGCTCATAAAATCAGATCGCAAATTCCACAAATTACTTTTTAGGGATATTCTTTATATCGAAGGGCTGAAAGATTATGTCGTGATTTATGTGAACGACAGCAAGATTATCACTGCCATGAACCTTAAAACCATCTCACAGCACCTTCCGGAAATGCATTTCATCCGCGTCAGCAAATCGTATATGGTCAATGTACAGCATATTGATTCTTTTGACAACCATACTATTTATATCAAAACTTCTGAAATTCCGATTGGCGAAGTATTCCGAAAAAAATTCCTGGAACAGTATCTCGGAAAGAACATTTCGGACAGATTATAACAACAACCGTTAAAAACATGCTATGAAATCAAAAATTTTGCCTTTCGCAATACTGCTATGCGTATTTGCCAAAGCACAAGAGAAAGAACAGTTAAAAGAAAACGTCAAAGCTGCCGTAACCGAGAGGTTTCCGTCTACCCGTTTTCTGGACTTCCAGTACCAGCAATACCTGCCAACCGATTTTGATTCCGAATTATTCGACAGGGCTTTCGAGGAAGGAGAAATCAAAAACCATTACCGATTCAACGCCAATTCCAATTTTGTCGTGTTTTCAAAACCCAGATGGAGTATTACTACTTCGCTCAATTACAAATACGAAGCCTTTGAATTGAATGATGTGGAAAACGTAGCCGGTGATGCTATTGCTCCTTATGACAAAAAAATAGATTTTCACTACCTGTCTGCAACACTAAGTTTTACTTATTTCGCCCGATTATTTAATAAACCTTTTATTTATAATGCCAGCCTTACTGCAGATGGTAGCGAAAAAGATATTGAGCGGTTAAAAGGTTTTATTGGTGCAACAATTATTCTGAAAAAAACAGAAAGAACCACGATTGGAGTTGGAGCACTTGTTTTTATCGACCCGGCTTCTCCGGTTCCGGTTGCTCCTACTTTTATGATGGAGCACCGATTCCAAAACTCACCCTGGATATTGGACCTGATTTTACCACAAAGGCTGTTATTCCATAGGCCGGTATCTGAAAATGGAAAATTTTCTATAGGAACAGAACTCAACGGTGACGGTTTTTATGTCTACAACAATAATGTGCCGGGCTTTGCAGACGTGTACGATTACCGTATTTTAGAACTTCGTTCCGGTCTGACCTATGAGCATCATATCAACAAGACAATCATCGCAACATTCAAGACCGGATTGTCTACCGTTTTTAATTCGAGACTATCCGAAAGAGGAGAAAACACAAACGATTATATTTTTTCGACCAAACAAGACGGCACGGGTTATTTCAACATAGGAATTTCTTTTATGCCTGATTTCAAAAAGAAGAAAAACTAGGTTTATTTCATCACTTTCATAAATATTTCTTTGATTAGGGCAATCTCGTCTGCGTAGATTGTCTTTTTTCTTGTAGCAAAATGAAGCGTGTTTTTGAGAGGTACTTTTCCCTCCCATATCATTTTGATTTGGCCGCTATCAATATCTTTCTTACACAGAAAATCCGGTATTACTGCCAATCCCTGACCACTGCTAAGACAACGCACGATAGAATTTAGGTTGGGCACGATATAGTTCGGACGAAAGTCGGGATATTTATTGAAGTTCAATTGCCAGAACCTTCTCAAATGTTCCATATCTCCGGTTGTACCATACCACTTTTGCTGCTTCAGCCATAATTCGACGGCTTCAAAATCATCTGCTTTTTCCAAGGCCTGAAATGTCTGTACATCCGTTTCATTACCACCCACCAGCACTATGGTTTCAGATGAAAAAGGCTGGTAGTCGATTCCACTTTTAGGAACCATTTGCGGCGTGATGATAATGTCCAGGATTCCTTTTTCGAGGTTTTCTACCATTTCGGGATATTCTCCAAATTGAATGATTACATTAAATGGCAAGGTCGCAATATATTGCTCCAACGTAATCTGGAACGTTTCGAAACACATCCCCACACTAATAGTAGGTGTGTGCTTTTCCGTGCTGCGTTGGAAATTCTTTTCGGCCTCTTCCAGTTTTGTCAACGCTTCTATAATAAAATTATAAAGCACTTTTCCTCTTTCCGTTGGAACCATTTTGCGTCCCGTACGGTCAAACAGCTTATATCCGACATAGTTTTCCAGCGAACTCAAATGCAGACTCACTCCGGGCTGTGAAATAAACAGCACTTCGGCAGCTCCGGTTAGTGTTCCTGCTTTATATACGGCTTTAAATGTCCTGTACCATTCCAGATTTACCATGATTAAACTATTATAATTATAATACAAAGGTATGAATTATGTTATTTTAATAATAGATAATGTCGTCCTAAATTTGCATCATCAAATGAATTATTACAATCATGAAAAAAATATTTATAATCAATGGTGGTCAAAAATTTGGCCATTCCGGCGGCAGATTCAATGAAACTATCGCGCAGGAAACTTTTAATTTTTTTAAAAATAATCCCAACTTTGAAGTACAGATAACAGATGTCAACAACGAGTACAATCCTGCTGAAGAAGTAGAGAAATTTGTTTGGGCAGATGTTGTTATCTACCACACTCCTATCTGGTGGTTTCAGCTTCCACACGCTTTTAAGCAATACATCGATGTTGTATTTACAGAAGGCCATGCTACCGGAATTTATCACAGTGATGGCCGCTCTTCAGCAAATCCGGCTGTCAATTATGGAACTGGCGGAATGCTTCATGGCAGAAAGTACATGCTCACCACTTCCTGGAACGCCCCAAAAGAAGCCTTTACACTTCCTGACGAATTTTTCCAGCAGAAAAATGTAGATGAAGGTGTTATGTTTGGTTTCCACCGCATGAATGCTTTTACAGGAATGGTTCCTTTGGAAGGCATACATTTTCACGACATCGAAAAAAATGCTGACGTAGAAAGGGGCGTCGCATTGTATAACGAACACCTGAACAACATCTTTTTAAACTAATCCTCATGATATATCTGACAGCAATAGTAAAAAGCAAACCGGAACATAATGATGCCTTAAAATCATTACTGATGAACATGGCGGTTCATTCCAAAAAGGAAACGGCCTGTCTTCAATATGACCTGCACCAAAACAGCACAGAGCCTAATATTTTTGTTTTCCATGAAATCTGGAACGATGAAAAAGGACTCGAAGCACATAACAGCCAGCCCTATATTCAGGAGTTTGTCAAAGCATCTGAAACTCTTTTGGAAGACAATGTCATTATATATAAAACACAAAAAATAGGATAAAAATGGAATATAGAAAACTGGGAAATTCTGATTTGGAGCTTTCAGCCATCACGTATGGTGCCTTTGCAATTGGCGGCACCATGTGGGGCGGCAATGAAAAACAGGATTCCATCAAAGCCGTGCATGCTTCATTAGACCATGGAGTTACTTCATTAGATACCGCTCCATTTTACGGAATGGGACTAAGTGAAGAATTAATAGGCGAAGCCATCAAAGGAAAGAGCCGTGATAAAATACAGCTTCTTACCAAATTCGGATTGGTCTGGGACGGAAGTAACAACGGAAAAGGAGATTATTTTTTTGATGCTGAAAGCAACGGAAAAACCTTTCCGGTATATAAATATGCTTCAAAGGCAAATATTGTTAAAGAGTTGGAAGAAAGCTTAAAACGTTTGAGCACAGATTATATCGACCTGCTCCAAATTCACTGGCCGGATTCAACAACTCCTATTGATGAAACGATGGAAACCCTGAATCTTCTTATCGAACAGGGAAAAATTCGTGCCGCCGGTGTCTGCAATTATGACCTCACCCAACTAAAAGAAGCCCAAAAAACAATCCGATTGGCATCAAATCAGGTTCCTTTTAGCATGCTGAATCGCGCTATCGAAAATGAAATCGTTCCATATGTGCTCGAAAACAATATCGGTATTATTGCTTATAGTCCAATGGAAAGAGGTCTGCTGACAGGGAAGTATTTCAAGGAGGCCAAGCTGAAAGCTGACGACCACAGAAATGGCTATTTTGGACAATTTTCTGCCGGTAATGTCAAAGCATTTCTCGACAAAATCGAACCGATTGCTCAAAGCAAAAATGTTTCCTTATCGCAGCTTGTTTTACGCTGGACGACATTACAACAAGGAATCAGCGTGGTTTTGGCCGGAGCCAGAAATGCAGACCAGGCCATAGAAAATGCAAAGTCTGCCGATCTTACTATTACCGAAGCAGAAATGAAACTGATTAATGATGCAATCAGCCAATTTTAATCTTTCTGGAATTTGAAACATTCTCTTATAATGTTATAACACAAATGCCTCAAGGCAGTCGTAAATTTACCCATCTTATCACATTTTTAAGATGGGTAAATTTATTTTTATAAAACATGATTTTTATCATAAAAGGCTGATACAATGTATACTTACCTTTACAGTATAAATTTTAAAGCATCTTATCATGAAAACATACAATGATTATCTGACAGGTTATAAAAGAGGTTTTATTGGCTTCACCACATTAAGTGTTCTTGCTCAAAGTTGTCTTGGTGCTATTGCTGCCATGTTTATTCTTATGGGCGGTACATCAATCTGGCACATGATACAGTTATTCTTCGTAACCATATTCTGTATGGGTTTTAACGCAGCAGTATTATCACAGCAAAAACCAAAATTTGTATTTGCATTTCTTATTGTCAGCGCTTCTTGTAGTATTCTCTTTTCTCTTCTGAATATTCATTATCTATTTGCATAAACTAAGAATAGCTTTGCGCCTCTGCGTCTTTGCGTGAAAATGATTGCTCGCAAAGACACAGAGGCGCAAAGTTTAATTACATTTCGTATATTTGTGCACTCAAAACAATAGAAAATAACGTGTAAAAAATAATTTCTTTCCGATAATTAAAAATGACGAACCTCATCGGGGTCTGTCTTTTCATTAATCTTTAAAGAAAGAAATTATGCTGATTTTACAGAATATTTCCTATACACACTCCAACAAAGAGGTACTGTTCGGCAATATCAATCTGACAGTAAACAATCACAATAAAATAGCAGTAACAGGCAGTAACGGAACCGGAAAATCTACGTTGCTCAAAATTATTGCCGGCGAATTGCAGCCCGTAGGTGGACAACGAATTGTTGATGCCCAACCTTATTATATTCCGCAAATATTCGGACAATACAATCATCTGACCATTGCACAGGCGCTGCAAATTGAAACCAAACTCAATGCCCTGCAGGAAATCCTGAGCGGAAATGTTACGGAAGAAAATTACAGCTTGCTGGATGATGACTGGACAATTGAAGACCGTTGTAACGAAGCTTTACAACATTGGCAGCTCACCAACCTGGACTTGTCGCAAAAAATGGAAACATTGAGTGGCGGACAAAAAACAAAAGTTTTTTTAGCAGGAATTTCAATCCATCAGCCAGAATTGGTTTTGCTGGACGAACCCAGTAACCATCTTGATATTTCGGGAAGACAGCTCTTATACGACTTTGTCCAGTCTGCAAAAAGCACCTTGATTGTAGTGAGCCATGACCGGAAATTGCTAAATCTTTTAGACACGATTTGCGAACTGAACAAACACGGAATTAAAGCATATGGCGGTAATTACGATTTTTTCACAGCCCAAAAGGAAATAGAAAACAATGCTTTGAATCAGGATATACAAAGCAAGGAAAAAGCATTGCGGAAAGCCAGAGAGAAGGAACGCGAAACATTGGAACGACAGCAAAAATTAGACAGTCGCGGGAAGGGAAAACAGGAAAAAGCCGGCGTTGCCAAAATTATGATGAATACACTGCGAAACAATGCCGAAAACAGCACTTCAAAACTCAAAAGTGTGCATGCAGAAAAGATTGGCGGCATTTCAAAAGACCTGCAGGAACTCCGTTCTTCCTTGCCCGACATGGATAAGATGCGATTTGGTTTCGACAATTCTTCTTTACATCAGGGAAAAATTTTGTTCACGGCCACAAATATCAATTTTACTTACAGCACACAACCGCTTTGGAACGAAAACCTGAGTTTTCAAATTATCAGCGGAGAACGTATTGCCTTAAAAGGAACAAACGGTTCCGGGAAAACGACTTTAATAAAATTGATTTTAGGGAGCTTAGAACCTCAAACGGGAACCGTTTACAGGGCAGACAACAAATCCGTTTATATTGACCAGGATTATTCTTTGCTTGACAACAAGCTCAAAGTTTATGAACAGGCCCAGCAATTTAATTCTTCTTCCTTGCAGGAACACGAAATAAAAATCAGGCTGAACCGCTTTTTGTTTACAAGAGAAGATTGGGATAAACCGTGCAGTGCTTTAAGTGGTGGCGAAAGGATGCGCCTGTTGCTTTGCTGCCTGACCATTAGCAGTCAATCTCCGGATATTATCCTGCTGGACGAACCAACCAATAATTTAGACATCAAAAACGTGGAAATATTAACTGCCGCCATTAACGAATATCAGGGCACTCTGATAGTTGTTTCGCACGATGAATATTTTTTAGAGGAAGTTAAAGTGAATCGGGTTATTGAGATTTGAAAGGTACTAAGGCGCTAAGGTACTGAGGTTCTAAGTTAATTTTGGGATATGAATCTGGTTCTTTGTAATTGGAAATAGTCCATTTGATGCGACTTATATAATGCGACTCTGCGCCTTTGCGAGAAAAAATTGCACGCAAAGACGCAGTGTCTTATTGGTTTAATATTGAAGTTAACTCTCCCTTATGCTTTTGGCAAAGGCTGTCCAACGGCAATATCGCAACGGTGTCCCGGCTGTCCGTGTGGTGGATTCATCCCCGGTGCGGTAACAACATCAGCATTATTAACCGGAGTTATTTTATTAGGAGTTGCTGTAGGCTGGGCTACCGGTTGCGGTTGTGCTACCGCAGTTGGTGCCGGTTTTTGGCCCGGAGGCGAATTTAACGGAGCACCTACCTGAATATCACAACGGTGTCCTGGCTGTCCGTGTGGCGGATTCATTCCCGGAGCTGTTGCCACCGGCTGTGGTTGTACTTGTGGCTGTACCTGTGGTTGAGCCTGCATTTGTTGTGGCTGCACACTCACCGGTTGTCCTTCAGCAGGAGTTGCTGCTCCATCTGCCGCAACCGCTTCAGTTGGTTCCGCACTTTCCTGTGGCTGTAACTCTTTTTTGCATGAGGTCATGAATAATGAAACTGCCAAAAGTGAGCCTGCTATTATTTTTGTTTTCATGGGTCATTTTTTAGATTAAGATTCCAAATATAAACGTTTCAGCGGATTATCCATGTTAAAAATAAGCCCTAAGCTGTACGCTTCCGGTATGGATAGCTTTGCTTTCTTCACTTTTTCTTCCTTCATAATTCACATTAACATCCAAAAACTGTGTCAGGTTTTTTTGCAGCAGCAAACGCCATGTCAAATTTTGCCCCGGTTGTAATCCTTCCAGCATCTGATAAGCTACCGGTGACAGCGCATCGCCGCTGAAATCATTCTTGTACAATGAGAATTCGCCATTCATTGTAAATTTTTTCTCTGATGAATAGGTAAATGATGTCCCTACCCGATGTTGTTGTAAGGCTTCCTTATCATTAATTTTATTGTCCTTATCCTGATATTCATAAAATAAATCCCAGCTTGCATTTCTTGAAAACAGATAAGAAATTTTTGGTGCCAGTTGGTAGCCCTTTAATTCAAAATTTTTACTCACATAATTTTCCGAATACAATTCTGATTCGATTGTTTTGCCCATAAACCCTAAAAGCCAGCTTTTTTTGACCAGATGGGCATATTGAATCTGATGTGAACGGTTATTGCTTTCCTGTGAACCTACAGAAAGTAATGTCTTTGCCCTATTTCTCAAATACGTATAGGTTAGGGAATGGTCTTGTTTCCCCCGGTTATAAAATAAGCTGTTTCTGAAACTGGAATTTAAGCCCAATAAATTTTTCTCACCCGAAGAAAACGGATTCAGGTCAAAATTATCGCTATCGCGGACAATCTTTCGGTCCACAAGAAAAGAAGTCTGGTTATAGAAATAGGATAAAAATTTTCTGAATCCTTTTTCGTTTTGCCATTGGTGGGCATTCAGTATCACAGACTGTGAAAATTTGTTCTGGTGCGTTTTGATAAAAATCTGGTTGGGAAGAAAAATCCTTACGTATTCTGCCTGGTCTGCAAACTTGGCAATTTCAAACTCTTCCAATTCCTGAATTCCGTTATTGTTATAATCAATCCAGGTGTAAACGCCCCGTCCCGGTTCTACTTTCAGATAGGTAAATTCCTGTTGCGGAATGGTTCCTGAGGTGGTTTCATAGGTTGTGGTAACCTGAATTAACTGGTCAAAATAACGGTCATTATAGAGTAATCTCGAATTTAAGGATGGTTCATTTTTTCTCGTGGGGTCTTCAAATTTCAAATTCCTGTAGTTGACAAACAATGAAAGGTCGCTTTTTTCGGTTTTCATCAATCTTGACTTCAGATAATACGAATTGGACGTATTGACCTTTTTTACAAATCCGTTAACCAAACTGTCATTGGAACGTTGCAGATAGCCCAATTCCACATATACTTTTGTACTATCGCCGCGTCCGGTAAAAAATCCAAACTCATTAAACTTTTGGCTCAAGGCAGAAAACTGTCCGGTTTCCTTAATCTTTTCTTCATTGTCTTCCAGCCTGAAAGTGCCTCCTACCCAGTTCTTACCAAAATGGTAACGCGCCTGTGTCTGGTTTCTGATAAATTTTGATTCGGAGTAATTGCTATCACTTTTTAATATACTCCCGTTGTTCTGAAAAGTAAAATTTTTAAATCGGAAAGAACCGTCAACAACATGTCTGGTACCCGAAAAACTTTCCGAAAAATCAAGCTTTTCCAATTGGTATCTTGCATTTCCTTTATTGGGAAGGATAAAATTCAAACCGGAAATAAGCAGGCTCTGGTTTCCAATCGGATTGGTCAGGTTCCAGTCGCGGTCAAACTCAATCGTAAATAAACGCTCAATGGTTCGGAACTGCTTTTGCACAAATTGATAGTTGGCAAAAGCATCCAGTTGCCATTTTTTTGAAAACAGTCTTTGTTTGGCATAAATTTTTCCGGCTAATCCCTGGTTATCGTTATCGTCTTTTGAAGAAAACAGGTTCAAATCGTTGTTGCTTACGCCTAATTCAAAATCGACCAGTGTTTTTTCGCTTGGCTTGTATTTCCCCAAAATGGTAGCAATCTGGATTTTGGTTGGTGCAACCAATCGGATTATAGGCTCATAATTTCCTTGAGGAATACCGTTTGCGGGTGGAACAAATTCATATACTCTTCCTATTGTGGCCGTATTCGAAAGCCTGTAATTTCCCTGATTAGCACCTACGAGAGAAAACCGCACATTATACAACTCATCAGTGGGGTTGTTTGAGAATTCAAAGACCTCAACACCACCAATGGTTGTTTTTCTGTACAATATCTTATTTTCGGAATAGCTGTCTACATAAGCCGATGGTGCTGTCATTGCAGCAGAATTGTCGCCTGCTTCTTTCAACACTTCTACCTGTTCTGCAGAAAGGTTTTGTTGCAGTGGCTGGTTTTTCACGTCATTCTCTGAATATAAATATCCCCCCAAGCTCCACTTTTCCTGCTCGTGCATGGCTCCTGCATAGGTCACGAAACGCGTATAGTTTCTATCCGAATATTGATATTCGACATTAATCCTCATTTCGGAAGTAATTGGAAACAGCGAAGTAAAGATAATTTCACCTGCATTGTAATCTATCGTATAATCGTTGTTTTCACCTCGTGTCAACAGGATTCCGTTGACAAAAACACGTTCTGAACCGGAAATAACCAGAATATACAATTCACCATTAGGTCCTTGCAGCTTGTAGGGTCCCTGGTTCCCTTCTTGTCCTGTAAACGAACTCCGGGCGTATTGTCCCCGAACCAGAGCCGCCGATGCAAAAACATTGGTTTTATTTTCGGGTGTTCCAAAGGTAAAATTAGCCGAAAGCCCTTGTACTTTTTTGTTGAAATTCAGAAATCGGGATTGCCTGTTTTCCAAAAACAAATCACCGGCCCGAATGTTCCATTTATCGCTGAAAAGCTCAATAAAAATCTGGTCGAATTCATCCAGTTTTTGCGAATAGCCGCCTTCCTGCAAAGGAATATTGCTGTCCTGAATGGAGGCTCTCAAACTCACCTTGTCCGAAATCTTTCCGGTAATCTGCAAATCCAGATTGGAATTGACTACAGAATTCTGGTTATTACCAATCGTAATGCCTCTCGTAATGCTTCCTGATGTGTTTAATCCGTCAAAAGGTTTAAAAGTGCTTATCGGGTCCCGGGAAACTTTATAAAGATTCCCTTTTCCGGCTTCATTACTGACGACACGGCTGTCGTCATAAATGCTGTATTTCCGGGTAAGATATTCAGGATAGCTGAAATAGCGTAGTGTCAGCGTGTCTTCAGATTTGAAATCATTCTTAAAAACAAGTATACTTTTCTGGAAATCAACCTTATAATAAGTCGTATCGATATCATTTCCTTCCCTGTCCTGTAGCTTGAAAAACGAACTGCTAATGCTTACGCTGTCAATACGTATCGTATCTTTTGAAGCCGTAATCTTCCGGTTTTTATACGGCGATTTGACTTCCTGGGCAGAAAGTCCGGAAACAAAGCCTGTTAAAACCAGAAAAAGCAATTTTTTCAACATAAATACTATAACTCCGAAAGCTCAAAAGTAGTATTTATAAACCAATAATTTCAAGAGCCGGGTTCTTAGGAGGCAAGCAAATAAAATCGGAAGTACCGTAACCCGATACTCCCGATGGCGTGTGGTTTATAAAAAAAAATTAGTTGGTGGTTTCTTTGGTAACAATCTGCATAGTTTCCCTGCTCACCTGCTTGAGCAATACCTGTTTTCCTTTTTCAACCATTTCTGAAGCTTTTTCATTGAAATGGCGAATGGTATAAAGCGAAACATTTTCATTATAGGAAACTTTGAATTTCTTTGAAAGCACATTTTTCAGGTCGTTGAAATTACCGAATTTGTCTTCAATACAAACCGAGAAACTGATTGCCGAGTTCTGAATCAGACTTACTTTCATTTTATATTGGTGCAAAAGCCCGAAAATTTCGCTGATATTTTCTTCCATGATAAAAGAGAAATCTATGGACGAAAGCGAAATAAGCAACTGTTCTTTTTTTACGATAAAACAAGGCAGGTGCGGTTCCAAATCAGCCCCTTTGCTTACGCTGGTTCCCGGCAATGACGGATTCAGGAATGATTTTACAAACAGCGGGATTTCTTTTCGCTGTAGCGGCTGCAATGTTTTAGGGTGAATAACGGTAGCTCCGTAAAAGGCAAGCTCAATGGCTTCGCGATATGAAATCTGGTTTAGTAGCGTTGCATTTTCAAAATATCTCGGGTCGGCATTCATAACACCTGGCACATCTTTCCAGATGGTAACACTTTCCGCATTCAGGCAATAGGCAAAAATCGCTGCCGTATAATCTGAACCTTCACGTCCTAAAGTCGTTGTAAAGTTATTTTCGTCAGAACCTAAAAATCCCTGTGTAATATTGAGTACTTTTTTCTTTACGTTTTTAGAAATCAGTTTTTGCGTTTGCTCCCAATCTACAATGGCATCACGATAGGTCGTGTCTGTTTTTATAAAATTACGCACATCTAACCATTGGTTTTTCAATCCCCTGTAATTGAAATAGTGGCTGATGATAGTCGTCGAAATTATCTCCCCAAAGCTGACAATCTGGTCGTAAACAAAATTATAGTTTGGCGATTTGTTACTTTTCAGGAAGCCTTCCAAATCCGAAAAAAGCTGATTGATGGCTGCGAATACGGCATTTTTATCATCTTCAAACAAATCAAGCAAAATCTGGTTGTGGTATTTCTTGACATCCTGTAGGGACGATTGCAGTTCGGCCGATCTTTCAAAGTAGTTCTTTATGACGACTTCCAAAGCATTTGTTGTTTTTCCCATAGCCGAAACAACAAGCAAGACATCATCATAGCCAACCTGTTGCAAGACATCGTATACATTTTTAATGCCATTGGCATCTTTTACTGAAGCACCTCCAAATTTAAATACTCTCATTGATTTTTGATTTCAGATTTTTGACCTTTGATTTATGATTTTAGATTTCTGATTTTAGATTTTTGGCTTACTGCTTATGGCCTATCGCTTTCAGCTTTCATATTCGACTTTTAACTTTCGACCTTAGACTTTTGACCTTAGATTTCTGATTTAAGATTTAAGATTTAAGATTTTTGACTTATGCCCTATTACTTTTAGCTTTTGACTTTCGACCTTAGACCTTAGACTTTTGACGTTCGACTTTCAACCTTAGACTTTTGACCTTTTAAAAAATCATCAATTCCTTGTTCATCCATATGGACAACGCGCCAGTCTGATAAGACTTTTGCTCCGGATTTCTCATAAAATTCGATAGCAGGCGTATTCCAGTTCAGGACATTCCATTCGATGCGGCGTACATTTTCTCTTTCTCCTTCTTTTATAATTTCAGAATACAGTGCCATTCCGGCTCCTGTACCTCTGCTTTTTTCAGTAACAATCAAATCTTCGAGATGGATAGTCTTTCCTTTCCATGTAGAAAATCGGTAATAGTACAACGCCATGCCTATAATTTCACCGTCCAGTTCTGCTACAAAAGTATGGAACAACGGATTGCTCCCAAAACCATCCCGGATTAAATCTTCTTTTGTCACTACCACAGCTTCCGGCTCTTTTTCAAAAACTGCGAGTTCCTGAATCAGGGCTAAAACGGCTTTCATATCGTTTTCAGTTCCTCTTCTGATTATCATTTCTTTATTCTTTTCTCTGTTTCGATTTTTACAGCGAATATATTAAAAGCTTGTCCAACTGCACAATTCAGGACATTTCTTTTCTCAAAATTCCTTAAATAATCCAATCTTACCGCCTCTTTTAAAGTTGTGCAAAAATAACATTTATTTATATTTATAACATTTGTTTATAATATTTTTTTACTGCCTACTCTAAAATTATAGAATTTATGAACGATATTTGCACCACAACTACAACGATATAGTAATGGAGGAACGCAATAAAACATTAGGGGAATTTATTATTGAAAAACAGGAAGATTTCCAATATTCTTCCGGAGAATTATCCAGATTAATCAACTCCATCCGATTGGCCGCTAAGGTCGTTAACTACAAAGTGAACAAGGCCGGATTGGTAGATATTGTGGGCGCTGCCGGCGAACAGAATATACAGGGAGAGGATCAGCAAAAACTGGACGTTTTTGCCAACGAAACTTTCATACAGACGCTTATCAACCGTGAAATCGTATGTGGTATTGCTTCAGAAGAAAGTGATGATTTCATTACGATTAAAGGTAAGGACGAATGTCACAACAACAAATATGTCGTATTGATGGACCCGCTTGACGGTTCATCCAATATTGATGTAAATGTTTCTGTTGGAACCATTTTTTCGGTTTACAGAAGAATAACACCAATAGGGACGCCTGTAACTATAGAAGATTTTCTTCAGCCGGGTGTTAATCAGGTAGCTGCCGGATATGTAATTTATGGCACATCAACCATGCTGGTATACACTACCGGACGTGGTGTCAACGGATTTACACTGAATCCTGCCATTGGTACTTTCTATCTTTCTCACCCAAACATGAAATTTCCAAAAGACGGTAAGATTTATTCTATCAACGAAGGAAATTATGTGCACTTTCCACAAGGCGTAAAAGATTACATCAAATATTGCCAGTTAGAAGAAGGTGACAGACCGTATACTTCCCGTTATATAGGAAGTCTGGTTTCTGACATCCACAGGAATATGATTAAGGGAGGAATTTACATTTATCCGACAAGCTCTAAAGCTCCTAGCGGAAAATTACGTCTTCTGTATGAATGCAACCCGATGGCGTTCCTGGCAGAACAGGCAGGCGGTAAGGCTTCTGACGGTTTTGGAAGGATTATGGAAATCCAGCCAACAGAATTGCACCAGCGTGTTCCATTCTTTTGCGGCAGCTACAACATGGTAGAAAAGGCAGAAGAATTTATGAGAATAGCAAGCGAAAAATAAAAAGCATAGGCATAAAAAAAGCTCCGATTGGAGCTTTTTTTTTATTTATTCATGTGAGTCATTTCGAAAAGGAAAGTGTCCAAATCTACACCCAGGACAAGCAATGAAAGTGCTTTGTCAACAATGTAATGTACGTTTCCTGGAGTAAATCCTAATGCCAGAGCAAATCGGGTAAGGATTTCTTTTTGTTTTGGACCTAAAACGTGGTCGGCATATACCATCCTTGAAAGGTCATACAAACGCTCCAGTCTTTGCGTGTGCAGGTAAGGAGGATTGATTGGGTATTTCATCGGATTGGCAAGAATTTCAGCATACTCTTCAGAAGAAATCTCCAATTGCATGGCCAGTTTGTCCAAGAAGTGTCTTTCTTCCTCGCTTAAGTGCCCGTTTTCCATTGCAACTCTCACGATAGAAGCGAAATGTCCTTTATTTCTATTTTTAAATCCGCTATCAAATAAATCTGAAATTGACATAATTATATATTTTTTGCAAATATAATTCTATTTCTATTTTAACGGCATAAATTGCTGACTTTTCTTAACAGAAATAAACTCTTTCCAAAATATATCGTATGTTTGAAATCCCAATCAAAAATATCTATATATGTCTGAGTTTTGGATTTACTTCAACACAGGATTACGTCATGTTTTAGACATCAACGCCTACGACCATGTCTTGTTTTTAATCGCATTGACAATTCCTTATGCTTTTAAGGACTGGAAAAGAGTATTGCTTCTGGTCACTCTTTTTACTGTGGGGCATACCATGTCATTATTGCTTTCTGTATATGGCTTTGTACAAATCAAGGTCAATCTTGTTGAGTTTCTAATTCCAATCACCATATTAATCACGGCCGTTTTTCATCTTTTTACTGCCGGAAAAAATTCAAAAAAGGAAAGTATCAGCTTTATCGCTATCGTAACGCTTTTCTTCGGAATCATTCACGGATTGGGATTCTCAAATTATTTCAACACCATCCTTCCGGGAAATTCTTCTGACAAATTGCTTCCGTTACTGGAATTTGCATTAGGTATTGAAGCCGCACAGATTATTGTGGTTCTTATCGTGCTGATTCTGTCCTACATTGTACAGACTGTTTTCCGTTTTTCCAAACGCGACTGGACGCTCGTCATGTCTTCTTTTGTTATAGGTGTCGTTATCCCGATGGTTATTGAAAGTGAAATCTGGGGAAGGTAAAAGAAGAAAGCGCCATATCCTGTTAAGTGCGCAATCTTTCTTATCTTTGGATTTTAATTGAATAAACGTGGCAGACACTAAAATATATTTTGCTTCCGACCAGCATTTTGGAGCGCCAACGCCTGAATTGAGTTTTCCAAGAGAGCAGAAATTTGTAGCCTGGCTTGATGAAATCAAAAAAGATGCAACTGCATTATTCCTATTAGGTGACTTGTTTGATTTTTGGTTTGAATACAAAACCGTAGTTCCGAAAGGATTTGTACGCGTTTTGGGCAAATTAGCTGAAATTCGCGACAGCGGCATTCCGGTTTATTTTTTTGTAGGCAATCACGATTTATGGATGAGTGACTATTTTGAGAAAGAACTTAATATTCCTGTTTACCATACTACAAAAGAATTCACATTCAACGACAAACATTTTTTGATTGGCCACGGTGACGGATTAGGCCCCGGCGACAAGGGCTATAAAAGAATGAAAAAAGTGTTTACCAATCCTTTTTCAAAATGGCTTTTCAGATGGCTTCATCCTGATTTGGGCGTGAAACTGGCACAACATCTTTCTGTAAAAAACAAATTGATTTCCGGAGCAGAAGACGTTCGTTTTTTAGGCGAGGATAATGAATGGCTGGTACAATACTCCAAACGAAAACTGGAAACCAAACACTACGATTATTTTGTATTTGGACACCGGCATCTTCCTATGACAATAAAAGTTGGCGAAAATGCTACCTATATAAATCTGGGGGATTGGATTGGCTATTTTACCTACGGCGTATTTGATGGAACTACTTTCGAATTAAAAGAATACAAATCTTAATTCTGGCAGATTTCATCCAGATAATCTTTTAATTGGATTTGGAACAGGGTGCCTTCTACCAGGTCTTTAATCTGCATCAATTCATTGACGGAAACGGCCAAATCAATCTGCTGCACGGGTGTTTTTAGTAAAAATTTGTGGCATTTTCTTTTGAACTCGCAGGTGTCACAATTGGCATTGACCTCATAGCAAGTCGCATCAATCGTTTCTGCAAAATAATTCAGTTCTTCTTTTGAAAGATAGAAGCCTGTTTCCTTAAAAACCAGTTGTATTTTGTTTTTCAACACCTTCTGCTCTTTTTTCCAATGGAAAGCGACACCAAAGTCATTAAAATAGATTTGCTCGATTTCTTTCATAACTGAATTGTTTCGAACAAATATAAGAATTATTTAAAATCGTTCTAAATTAAATTTTCATAAAGTTTTTTCTTGGCGTCTTTGTCTCTTTGCGAGAAAATAATGGCACGCAGAGGCGCAAAGTTTTTAATATGCTTATTCGTATAGTTTTATTCCTTGCCTTTGATATCGCGGAGTCTTAGCTGCAGGCTGACGTTTCCATTGAATTCGTTTTCTTCCAGTGAGTAGACTGCATCGAATGGTTGCTGATTTTGAGTAAGTTCAAACTTATTCCCCATTCCAAATCCTATGGCACCATAACCTTCTGAATCGTCTTGCTTTACAAAAAGCCTCAGGTGGCTTTCATCACTGCCAATTCTTTTTCCGTAACCGGTATCTCTCAAATTTTCCGTCATAAAAACCGGCATCATGTTCATAGGCCCGAAAGGCTCGAATTGATTTAAAATGCGGACAAATTTTTCGGTAATATCGTTCAGGTTGATTACGGCATCAATCAGAATTTCAGGAGTCCTTAACTCTTCCGAAATAGTTTCCGAAATCACTTTTTCAAAGTGTGCCTTGAAATTCTCGAATTGTGCTTCTTCCAAAGTCAGTCCGGCGGCATACATGTGCCCGCCAAACTGCAACAAATATTCTGAACAGGCTTCCAATGCATTGTAAACATCAAAATCTTTGACAGAACGGGCAGATGCGGCCAACTTGTCGCCACTTTTGGTAAACACTAAAGTCGGACGGTAATAGGTTTCAATCAGGCGTGAAGCCACAATCCCAATAACTCCTTTGTGCCAGTCTTCTTTATATACGACCGTTGAATACCTGTCTTCTTCCTGATTTTCTATAATCTGGAGTAAGGCTTCCGAAGTAATCTGCTTGTCTAATTCTTTTCTATCAGCGTTAAAAACTTCCAGTTCTTTTGCAAAGGCTTCTGCTTCTTCAATTCCGAATTCTGTGAGTAATTTAACGGCGTAATTGCCATGCTTTATTCTGCCTGCTGCATTGATTCGTGGCGCCAATATAAAAACGACATCCGTAATGGTAAGGTTTTTTTTCTTGAGGTTTTGGGTGATTGCCTTAAAACCCGGTCGTGGATTTGAATTAATAACTTCCAACCCGAATTTGGCCAAAACTCTGTTTTCACCTGTTATCGGAACAATATCAGCTCCAATAGCCGTAGCTACCAAATCCAGATACGGACGCAAATCATCTATGGTCTGGTTTCTGTTTTTGGCCAATGCCTGCAATAGCTTAAAACCGATACCGCAACCGCACAATTCGTCATACGGATAATGGCAATCTTCGCGTTTCGGGTCTAAAACAGCAACCGCGTCCGGCAATGTATCACCTGGCCTGTGGTGGTCGCATATGATAAAATCGATGTTTTTTTCTTTGGCATACGCTACATGGTCTATAGACTTGATGCCACAATCCAGTGCAATAATCAGCGTAATCCCATTATCATCCGCATAATCGATACCTTTAAGAGAAACGCCATAACCTTCGTCATAACGGTCCGGAATATAAGTATCAACATTAGGATAAAAGCTTTTCAAATAGGAAGAGACCAATGATACGGCAGTAGTACCATCAACATCATAATCTCCAAAAACCAGAATATTTTCCTGTTTTTCAATGGCCTTTTCAATACGAGCCACTGCCTTATCCATATCTTTCATGAGATACGGGTCGTGCAGGTCTTCTAACTTTGGCCGGAAAAACTGCCGGGCCTGTTCAAAGGTTTCAATACCTCGTTGCAGGAGCAATGTTGCAATAAGTTCATCAATGTTTAAGGAATCCTGCAGGCTTTTAATTTTTTCTGAATCGGGTGTAGGTTTAAGGTTCCAGCGCATGTTTTAAGGTTCTAAGGTTCTAAGGCGCTAAGTTGCTAAGGCCTTAGAACCTTAGTATCTCAGCAACTTAGTACCTTTATTAATGATACAATATTCTAACTTCTACCTTTGCAAAATGACGGAACATTTCCATCACGCCGCAATATTTTTCAACGGATAGGTCTACGATTTTTTGAAGTTTTGTCTGGTCGAGATCCATTCCGTAAAAATGGTAATCGACACGAACCGTATGGTAAAATTTTGGATGTTCTTCCGTCAGGTCGCCTTCCACTTCAATCGTGAAGGTATCAATATCCACCTTCATCTTTTTTACCAGAGAAGCAATATCAATTCCGGTACAGCCTGCCAAAGAAGCCAGCATCATGGCTTTTGGACGAAGTCCGTCGTCATGTCCGCCATATTCCGGATCTGAATCCATTTTTATTGTTCCGCCAGGGTTGGTGGCTTCAAAAGCCATGTCGCCCAGCCATTTCGTAGTTACGTGATGTGTTGCCATGAATGTTTACAGTAAGGTATTAACTGATAAAATTATTTATTGCTTTTTCCTCCAACAATAACTACAATCTCTCCTTTTGGAGGTTTGGTTTCAAAATGTTTCAAAACTTCTGTAGCTGTGCCGCGAACCGTTTCTTCGTGCAATTTGGTCAATTCGCGTGAAACCGAAACCGGCCTTTCTGCTCCAAAATACTGTATAAATTCTGCCAGAGTCTTGACTAATTTATGAGGCGAAACGTATAAAATCATGGTTCGGGTTTCTTCCGCCAAAGCCAGAAAACGGGTCTGCCTTCCCTTTTTATCAGGCAAAAAACCTTCAAAAACAAACCTATCATTTGGCAGGCCACTGTTCACCAAAGCCGGAACAAAAGCAGTTGCTCCGGGAAGACATTCTACTTCAATATTATTTTCTACACAAGCCCGCGTCAGCAAAAATCCCGGATCGGATATGGCAGGAGTTCCTGCATCCGAAATCAGGGCAATCGTTTCACCTGACTTTAGTCTTGCAATCAGATTTTCCACCGTTTTATGCTCGTTGTGCATATGATGGCTCTGCATGTGCGTTCCAATCTCGAAATGTTTTAGCAGCTTGCCGCTGTTGCGGGTATCTTCTGCCAGAATCAGGTCGACTTCCTTCAGGACTTTTATAGCCCTGAATGTCATATCTTCAAGATTCCCGATAGGTGTTGGAACTAAATATAATTTTGACATCCGGATTATTTAAACTTGTTCTCTACCACTTCAAGGAAACGCTCGGCATAATCTTCCTTACCTTTCCATTCGTTATAGTCCGGCTTTACCAAATCTTCAATAAAATTTCTGGCATCCTGGAAAGTATCAAAGGTGTTCAACTGAGACAGTACCCTGTTGAAATCCTCATTACTACCGCCAAAAAGATGGTTTACAAAACCAACCCTGTCGTTTAGCCCAATCGTAATTCCTTTGGTTACTTTTTCAACAGCCGGTTTTGGAGTTTCCACGACAGGCTCTTCTATCTTTTGAGGCTCTTCCGCTTTAACTTCTTCTGCAATTTCTTCTTTTACTTCTTCCCTGGTTTCTTCTGCGACAGGTTCTTCATAGTGGTCATGCCTGTGCTTTTCTTCGATTTCCGCCTTTACAAATTCAAGGTCTTTATAATCCGAACCTAAGAAATCCTCAAAAATGATCTGGTGTCCTGACTCTTTTGCTACTTCTTCAACATCCTCTTTTTTATCAAAAGCCAATTCAAAAGCCGGTTCTGCCAATTCTTCTTTTGTTTCTTCTTTTGTTTCTTCTTTTATTTCATCAGAAGCTTTTTCTTCCTCCTCTTCTTCCGGTTCTTCTATTGCGGGTTCTTCTTCCTCTTCTTTCTCAACAGGTTCCTCCTCTTCCATTTCTTCATCAGAAAGTTCAATTTCGCCTACTACCACTTTTTCCTGTTCAGATTCCGGTTCATTAGCCACTTCCTCTTCTGCCTCTTTTATTTCTTCAGCAGTTGTTTTTTCTCCTTCAGGCGCTTTTTCTTCCTGTATTTCTTCTTTTGGTGCTTCTTCTATTGTTTTTTCAGCTTCCAAAGCAATTTCTTCCTGTACATCCATTTCAATTTTTCCAGGAACCTCATCATTATCAAAAGCGGTTTCCAAAACTTCATAAGCCTCAGACCTGCCAATTGTTGGCTGTGATCCTGTAAAATTCTCTTCTACAAACAGCAAGACAGACAGTTTTTCATACAATTTTTGGCTTTCCTGATGGAGCTGAATCAATTCAGATTTATTTTTCAGCTTCAAAATCCTGTGTGCTATGCTGATTAACTCGGCCTCTAATTTTTTCTTCATAACTTTTGATATTATATTGAGTAAAGCAAGGGTTTTTTAATAAATTTGTTTTCAGCACAAAGTAAAAAAAACTAATCCTTTTTAAGGCTGAAAAATACAAAATGTTTCTCGAAAATACAGTAAATCATAAAGAACAATTTGGCTGGATTGAAGTAATCTGCGGTTCAATGTTTTCGGGAAAGACCGAAGAGCTTATCCGCCGTCTGAAAAGGGCGCAATTTGCCAAGCAGAAAGTAGAAATTTTCAAGCCTGCAATCGATACACGCTACCATGACGAAATGGTCGTTTCGCACGATTCCAATGAAATACGGTCAACTCCGGTTCCTGCTGCTGCCAACATCCGCATATTGGCTCAGGGCTGTGAAGTGATTGGCATTGACGAGGCACAGTTTTTTGACGATGAAATTGTTTCGGTCTGCAATGACCTCGCCAATTCCGGAATACGCGTGATTGTGGCCGGACTGGACATGGATTTCAAAGGCAATCCTTTTGGCCCGATGCCCGCTCTTATGGCTACGGCAGAATATGTCACAAAAGTCCATGCCGTATGCACCCGCACCGGAAACCTTGCCAATTACAGCTTCCGAAAAGCCAATAACGACAATCTGGTGATGCTTGGCGAAACAGAAGAATATGAACCTTTAAGCCGTGCAGCCTATTTTAATGCGATGAAAGAATTACAGGAAAAAGAAGAAGGCTTTTTTGCCAAAAAGAAAGAAAACAAATAATTGTTTCAGACATAAAATAACCCGTTTTTCTTTTTGTTTCTATTATCATTCTTCCTGTGAATCGTCTAAAATCGCTACCTTTAACCTAGCTTTAAAAAGAAACCAAATTGAGCCTGAAAATTCAACATATTGTTCCTGAAATACAAGCCCGTCTTTCAGGAAATCCAGACATTGAAATCACCAATGTTTCTATAGACAGCCGCTCGCTGCAAAACAATTCCGGAACTTTATTTTTTGCCCTTTCCGGACAAAATAATGATGCACACAGCTATATCCCGGACCTTATCGGTAAAGGTGTACGCAATTTTGTTGTGAACCATATTCCAAAAGGACTGGAAAACAAGGCTAATTTTCTGGAAGTAAAAAATACGCTTCAGGCTTTGCAGGACTTTGCCTCATTTTACAGGAAAGGCTTCCGTTTTCCAATCATCGGGATTACGGGGAGTAACGGAAAAACCATTGTAAAGGAATGGCTTAATTTTCTGTTGAGTCCGGATTACAACATCATCCGAAGCCCAAAAAGCTACAATTCGCAAGTTGGCGTACCGCTTTCGGTAATTTCTATAAATGAAAAACACAATCTTGGGATTTTTGAAGCCGGTATTTCCACCGTACATGAAATGGAAAAACTGGAAAAAATCATCCAGCCTACCATTGGAATCCTAACCAATATAGGTTCTGCCCATGATGAAGGCTTTCAAAATCAGGAAGAAAAAATCAAGGAGAAACTGCGCCTTTTTGAACATTCAGAAGTCCTGATTTACCAAAAAAATACTCTTGTCGATTCGCTTATCAGACCAGACATCAAGACTTTTTCGTGGAGTCTTGACAATAAAGAAGCATCAGTACACATTTCGCAAAAATCGGTTGCAGGGAAAACCCAATTGACCATCACTTATGATAAAATTTCTTTTGATGCCGTGATTCCTTTTCAGGACAAAGCGTCTATCGAGAATGCCATAAACTGCCTGATGGCTATGCTTTATTTGGGCTACCTGCCGGAAATTATACAGGAAAGAATCCAGCTTCTGTATTCTGTTGAAATGCGACTCAAAGTGAAAAACGGAATCAACAATACCGAAATCATTGACGACAGCTACAGTTCCGATTACCAATCGCTCAGAATTGCCCTGGATTTTCTGGAACAGCAAAAACAATACAAGAAAAAGACAATCATCCTTTCGGATATTTTCCAAAGCGGATTGCCCACGGATGATTTATACAAAAGAGTTTCAGAACTCGTCGCTTCCAACAAAATAGACCTGGTTATTGGTGTAGGAGAAGAAATAGGCACATATTCCGGCAGTTTCAAAAATATCATTACCTATAAAAATACGGATGAACTGATTGCCGACTTCAAAAACCTGAATTTCGCCAACGAAACCATATTGATAAAAGGAGCCCGTATTTTCCAATTTGAGAAAATCGCTTCCTTGCTCGAAGAAAAGACCCATGAAACGGTTTTGGAAATCAACCTGAACGCCATCAGTCATAATCTGAATTTTTTCAGGTCAAAGCTAAAACCCGAAACCAAACTTATGGTTATGGTTAAAGCTTTTGGTTATGGCAGTGGCGGTTTTGAAATCGCAAAACTTCTGGAATATCATAAAGTAGACTATTTGGGGGTTGCCTTTGCAGATGAAGGTATTGCCTTGAAAAGCGCAGGAATAACATTGCCAATTATGGTGCTTAATCCTGAAAACACAAGCTTTGGCGCCATAATCGAGCACAATTTAGAGCCTGAAATTTATTCCATAAAAGGATTAAGGGCCTTTTTGAAAATAGCCGAACAGAGAAACCTGCAACAATTTCCAATCCATATCAAACTGGACACTGGAATGCACCGTCTTGGCTTTCAGGAAAATGACCTTCCGGAATTGATTGAGACGCTCAGAGGAACTTCCTACATACAGGTAAAAAGTATACTTTCGCACATGGCAACCAGTGATGACCTGGAGCACCACGATTTTGCGAAATCACAGATTGCCCTTTTTGAAAAATTATCATCCCGATTGATGCAGGAACTTTCTATAGAGCCAATCCGTCATATCCTAAATACCTCCGGTATCAGCAATTATCCGGAAGCCCAATACGGAATGGTACGATTAGGAATAGGACTTTATGGAATTTCCAACGACCCGTCGGAAACAAAATATTTAGAAAACGTAGGAACCTTAAAATCCATAATCTCACAAATAAGAACCATACAGTCTGGCGAAAGTGTTGGTTATGGCAGACGGTTTATGGCTCAAAAAGAAACCCGAATCGCCACAATCCCTATTGGTTATGCCGACGGAATTCCAAGAAGTTGGGGGAATCAGCTGGGTTATGTGCTAATCAAAAATGAGAAAGCCCCAATTGTAGGCAGTATCTGTATGGACATGCTGATGGTGGATGTTTCTGCAATTGATTGTCAGGAAGGCGACCCGGTTGTAATTTTTGGAGAAAATCCGAATGTTACCTACATCGCTGAAAAACTCGGAACCATTCCATATGAAATATTAACCGGCATTTCGCATCGCGTCAAGCGTGTTTTTTACAGAGAATAGCACATTTTTTAAAAAGCCGGCGTTGAAATGTTAAAATATTTAACTACTTTAGCTAGTAACAAAAACCAATTTATTTAATAATCCTAAAATCAAATAATTATGGGAATGGTATCTGAATTTAAGGCCTTTGCACTGAAAGGCAATGTTGTAGACCTGGCTATTGGTGTCATCATTGGTGCCGCTTTTGGAAAAATTGTCAGTTCTTTTATTGAAGACGTGATAACGCCGTTATTGCTAAAACCGGCTCTTGAAGCTGCTAACCTTTCCAGAATTGAGGACCTTGTTATTTTCGGGTCTGTCAAATACGGTATGTTCCTTTCTGCCGTAATTAACTTCCTTATCGTAGCGTTCGTTCTTTTCCTGGTTGTGAAAGGTATTAATGCTGCCAGAAAAAAAGAAGCCGAGGCACCTGCTGCACCACCTGCTCCAACCAATGAAGAAAAGCTGTTGATGGAAATCCGCGATGCGTTGAAAAACAGACCGTAATTAGCCAATACCGCTATACTATATATTCTAATTAAACCGCCTGAAAAACAGGCGGTATTTTTATAAAATATAATTTTATATAACAATTTGTTATATTTTTATAATTCGTTTTTTCAATAACTTTATTAGCTACTTTTGCATTCATAAAATCAGTTTTAACCACTTTAAAAAATAGAATATGAGAGTTGCTGTTGTTGGCGCAACCGGAATGGTTGGCGAAGTAATGCTTCAAGTTTTGGCAGAAAGAAATTTCCCTGTAACCGAATTAATTCCTGTAGCTTCTGAAAAATCAGTAGGCAAGGAAATTGAATTTAAGGGTAAAAAGTATGCCGTTGTCGGATTGGAAACAGCCGTATCAATGAAGCCGGACATTGCCTTATTTTCTGCCGGTGGTGAAACCTCATTGGCCTGGGCTCCTAAATTTGCTGAAGCCGGGACTACCGTAATCGACAACTCTTCTGCGTGGAGAATGCACGCCGACAAAAAACTGATTGTTCCTGAAATCAACGCTTCAGAACTTACAAAAGAAGATAAAATTATTGCCAACCCAAACTGTTCAACCATACAAATGGTTCTGGCTTTGGCACCTTTGCATAAAAAATACAACATCAAAAGAATTATAGTTTCAACCTACCAGTCTATTACCGGAACGGGAGTAAAAGCTGTACAGCAACTTGAAAATGAATATGCCGGCACTAAAGGTGAGATGGCCTACAAATACCAAATCCATAGAAATGCCATTCCGCAATGTGATATTTTTGAAGACAACGGATACACCAAAGAAGAAATGAAACTGGTTCGCGAAACTCAAAAAATATTAAGCGACAAAACGATTGCAGTAACCGCTACAGCTGTTAGAGTGCCAATCGTAGGGGGACATAGTGAAGCTGTGAATGTTGAGTTTTCTAATGATTTCGATGTAAATGAGGTAAGGCGAATTCTACATGAAACTCCGGGAGTTGTTGTTCAGGATAACACCGATACATTTACTTACCCAATGCCTCTGTATGCACAAGGAAAAGACGATGTTTTTGTGGGAAGAATCCGCCGGGACGAATCACAACCGAACACGCTAAACATGTGGATTGTTGCTGACAACCTTCGCAAAGGTGCTGCAACCAACACTATCCAGATTGCAGAATATCTGGTTGCTAACGGCTTGGTATAAATCATTTTTGAAATAAATTAAGGTACCGCCTGTTTTGACAAACCATAAAATTTGTTAAAACGGGCGGTATTTTTTTTCACTTTCATACATTTGCATTGGAATGAAGAAGAAGTTTGCCATAATAAATCTCTCTTTGATGATTGCAGTATTGTTTTCAATACTGTTTCAATCCGTTCACTCCTATGAGCATTTCTTAAGTGGAAAAGCAGCAACAGTAAGCCAGTCAGACGACAATGGCCATACTAAAATCCAAACTTTAGACCACGACCACGAAAAATGTTTTGTCTGCGAATTTACGCTAAGCAGTTTTATCGCGACAGAAACCTACACTTTTGATTTATTTGTCCCTTTTAAGGCAGTTGCCTATAACTTTGCTTCTGTAGAATCAACTGAATTCTTTGCCGGAAGCCTGTATTCACATCGCGGACCACCATCTAACTGCTAATTAACGAAAAGAGCAATGCTCTTCTTTCGGACGGCTTCATTCCCGAAGCACGTCTTAATTATCATTTTAGATTTTTTCAAAATGCGCTATATCTTATTTTTTGTTTTCCTCCTGGCAGGAAACCAAACTCGTGTATATTCCCAACAGGTGTTGAGCGGAACGATTACCAACGAGAAAAAACAACCTTTGGCAGGAAGCCACATCCATGCCGGAACTTTTTTTGCAACCACTGCTGTTGACGGCCGTTACGTAATAAACGGAATCCCGCAGGGAAACATTCCAGTCACTATTGAATATCTGGGTTACAAGACCCTGGATACTATAATTGCCATACAAAATGACCAAGTACTGGATATTTCCCTCCAACCGGACGTATCGCAACTGTCTGAAGTAGTGCTAAAAAAGACCGTTTCTGAAAAGAACGCCTCAACACAGGAACTCAAAGCTAATGTGCTCGAGAACTACAGCAGCGAGAGCCTGGGCGATGCGCTTAAGGAAATTAGCGGTATTTCTTCACTAAAAACCGGGAGTACTATTGTCAAACCAATTATTAACGGATTGCACAGCAGCCGCGTACTGATTATCAACAACAATGTGCGTCTTGAAGACCAGCAATGGGGAACCGAGCACGCTCCGAATATGGATGTCAACACGGCCGGGAAGATTTCCGTAATCAAAGGTGCTTCCGGGCTGCAATATGGTGGCGATGCCATTGGCGGAACCGTAATTGTAGAACCTGCCCATATCCCGGTAAAAGACACCATTTTTGGAAAAACCATTATTAACGGTGCTACCAACGGACGAGGCGGCAGTATTTCTTCTTCGCTTTCCAAAGGCTATGAAAATGGCTGGAACTGGAACCTTCAGGGCACTTTCAAATATTTTGGAGATTTTGAAGCACCGGATTATGTACTTTCCAATACCGGAAACCGGGAGAAAAATTTTTCCGGAAATGTGGGCTATAAGGGAGAAAACCAGGGTTATAGTTTTTTCTACAGTTATTTCAATGCTGATATCGGTATTTTGAGGTCATCACATATCAGCGGTATGTCTGACCTGATTCGGGCTATCAATAGCGGACAGCCCCAAATTATCAGGGATTTCACTTATGATATTAACGCACCCAGACAGGAATTACAGCATCATTTAGGAAAAATAAATTACTATACTTTCTTCTCTGAAGCTTCAAAACTGTCTTTGCAATATTCTTTCCAGTTCAACAACCGTAAGGAATTTGACCTGAGAAGAGGTGATGACCGCAACAAAGCAGCTGTTGACCTCGACCTGATGACACATTCTTTTAATGCCGATTTTGAAACCAATTCTTCAGAAAAGGTAAAATACAAAGCCGGAATTAGTGCTGCCTATCAAAACAATGCGGCGAATACAGGAGATACACAGGTTCGTGCCCTGATACCGAATTATAACAAATTTGATGTGGGAGCTTATGCTGTTGCCAGCTACCAAACCAATGAAAATCTGGTTTTGGAAGCAGGCTTACGCTACGACTTTAGCCATATTGATGCCAAGAAATATTATTTGAAATCGCGATGGACGGAACGGGGTTACGACCGTGACTTCAGCGACATCATTATTGGTGAAGAAGGACAGCAATGGTATACGAATCCTGTCTTTACCTATCATAATTTTTCAGGAAGTCTGGGTGCCAAATACCAACTCAACGACAAGCTGAAGTGGTTTTCCAACATTGGAATAGCCAGCAGAAATCCAAATCCTGCGGAATTGTTCAGTGACGGACTGCACCATGCTACCGGACAGATTGAACTTGGCGACCTGAGACTGAAACGCGAAGTGGCGCTTAAAATGTCAACGGCACTTCATTATGCCGGTGACGGTTTTGCTTTTGAAATCAATCCCTATTTCAACACTATTTCCGATTTCAAAATCCTGATTCCTACCACCATCATCCTGTCCAACCGCGGACCATTTCCGGTTTGGGAATACAGACAGGTTGATGCCAGAATGTTAGGAATTGACCTCACTGCAGATTATGATTTCGCCAAAAACCTCAACTGGCATTCAACTGCCGCTTTTGTATATGGCGAAGATCTGACAAATGACAGGCCTTTGATTGATATGCCGCCGTTGAATCTCAACAACACTATAAGTTTTAAGAAGGAAAATTGGAATCATCTGGTGCTGGGAATTAAAAACGAAACTGTGTTTACACAGCACCGCTACCCTAACAATGACTTTTATGTGGATGTAACCGATTCCGGCGAACCTGTCAGTACGCTGGTAAAAATAAGCAGACCGCCAAAGGGATATAGCCTGTTGCATTTTAACTCCGAAATGAGCTTTGATGTTTTGAAAAAATCTAAAATGACCATCGGATTCAATATCCAAAATCTTTTGAACACGAATTACAGAGATTACCTCAACAGAACGCGCTACTATGCAGACGAGTTGGGCAGGAATTTCAGGATTCAGGTGAAATTAAATTATTAATCTTTTAAACCATTATCTTATGAACGTATTTAAATTTTTATCAATGGGCTTAGCTGCCATAACACTTTGTGCTTCCTGCAGCAACGACGACAGCAATCCTGTAAATGAAGAAGAAGTAATCACAACGCTTACCGCTACTCTAACAGGCGGTGGCCAAACTATTACCCTGACCTCCCGCGACCTTGACGGTGCGGAAGGACCAAATGCTCCGGTAGTGACGGTATCCGGCAATCTGGCAACAAACACAACCTATAATGGTTCTCTGACTTTGCTGAATGAAGCTGCAACGCCAACCGAAAGTATCACCGAAGAAATCCTGGAAGAAGGCCATGAGCACCAATTCTTCTTTACAGTTTCAAATGCCCTGGCGACTACTGCCTATGCTGTTCCAAATGATGTTAATGGCAAACCGATTGGCCTGAACTTTACGTTTACGACAAACGCCACAACAGGAAACGGCCTGTTTACCATAACTCTTAGACACGAACCAAATAAAAATGCGGAAGGTGTGTCTTCCGGAAACATCACCAATGCCGGAGGAGAAACAGACATACAGGTAAGTTTCCCTATAACGGTAGTTGCTCCATAATTTGTTATACTTATAAAAACCGTCTGAGTGGCGGTTTTTTTATTCCTATCCAATACTTTTGAAGTCTCCAAAAAAATGAAGAATTCACCTGTCCTCAAATTGCATTTTTGTTAATTAACTTTTTATTTTTTTAACATACTTAATTTTAATTAACATTTTTTTAGTAATTTAGGATTTTCAATAAATAGTTAGTAACCAAAAAATTGTAGATAGTATGAATTCGAAATTTACCTCCCTGGTCCGAATATTACTCGGACTTGTTCTTTTAGTTTTTGGATTGAACAAGTTTTACACGCTACCTTTTATTCCAACGCCTAAACTTCCTGAACAGGCCGCAGACTTTATGGGTTCGTTAGCGGCAACAGGCTATGTACTGCCTATCATTGGTATCCTTGAAATTTTCATCGCATTGCTTCTTTTTACAAAAAACTGGATTGCATTTGCGTTGATTTTACTGGTTCCAATTTCTCTGAATATTCTTCTATTCCATTTATTTCTGGATATTCCGAGTATAGGCGGCGCTATTTTAGTAGCCGTTCTCAATGGTATCTTAATCTACAAACATTGGCCGCAATACCGACCACTTTTTAACTAATTACTAACTAATGATTCCCTATTTTTGTAAGAATCAAAAAACATTTTAATGAAAAAAGTATTATTAACCATGATTGCAGCATCAGCACTTCTATCTTGTAAAGAAGAAACTAAAGAAGAAGCCATAGTGCTGAAATATCCTGAAACAAAAAAGGTTGACACCACTAACACTTACTTCGGAACTGAAGTAAAAGACCCTTACCGCTGGCTGGAAGATGACAAATCTGCCGAAACTGCCGCCTGGGTAAAAGCCGAAAACGAAGTAACTTTTGGCTATCTTGAAAAAATTCCTTTCCGCAAAGAGATGAAAGACCGTCTTGAAAAGCTTTGGAATTATGAAAAGATTTCTGCCCCAACACAAGAAGGAGATTATACGTATTACTTTAAGAACAACGGACTGCAAAACCAATCCGTAATGTATCGAAAAGACAAGAGCGGTAAGGAAGAATTATTCCTTGACCCGAATACCTTCTCCTCAGACGGAACAACGTCTTTATCGTCTGTTGAATTTTCAAAAGACGGTTCTTTGGTAGCCTATTCGATTTCAGAAGCAGGTAGTGACTGGAATAAGATTATCATCATGGATGCTGTGAGCAAGAAAAAACTCGAAGCTGAATTGGTTGACGTAAAATTCAGCGGTATTGCCTGGATTGGCAACGAAGGTTTCTACTATTCAAGCTATGACAAGCCAAAAGGAAGTCAGCTTTCTGCTAAAACCGACCAGCACAAATTGTATTTCCACAAGTTAGGAACGTCGCAAAAAGAAGATAAGGTTATTTTTGGACAAAATGAAAAAAGAAGATATGTAGGTGCCAGCGTAACAGAAGACGACAAATACCTTGTAATTTCTGCTTCAAATTCTACTTCCGGAAATGAGTTATACTTTAAAGACCTTAGCACTCCTAACAGCAAAATAGTCAACATTGTTGATAATTTTGACAGTGACAGCTATATTATGGATAACGTTGGAACGAAATTATATATCGTAACCAACCTGAATGCACCGAACCAAAAAGTAGTTACGGTCGACGCTTCAAATCCAAAACCTGCCAACTGGAAAGACTTTATTGCCGAAACAGAAAACGTGCTTTCGGTTTCTACCGGTTCGGGCTTTATTTTCGCCAACTACATGAAGGATGCCGTTTCACAGGTAAAACAATATGATTATGACGGAAAAATGGTTCGTGAAATCAAATTGCCGGGAATAGGTTCTGCAGGTGGTTTTGGAGGTAAAAAAGAAGATAAGGAACTGTATTATTCATTCACGAACTACACAACTCCGGGAACAATCTATTCTTTTGAACCTAAAGGTGGCGTATCTGCAGTATATGAAAAACCAAAAGTAGATTTCAATTCTGCCGATTATGAAAGCAAGCAGGTATTCTACAACTCAAAAGACGGCACCAAAGTACCGATGATTATTACCTATAAAAAAGGCATAAAGCTCGACGGTAAAAACCCGACTATTCTTTACGGATATGGTGGTTTTAACGTAAGTCTTACACCTGCTTTCAGCATTACCAATGCGGTTTGGTTAGAGCAAGGCGGCGTATATGCCGTTCCAAACCTTCGCGGTGGAGGTGAATATGGTAAGAAATGGCACGATGGCGGAACGCAGATGAAAAAACAAAACGTATTTGACGATTTCATCGCGGCAGCAGAATACCTGATTGCACAGAAATACACCTCATCTGACTTCCTGGCTATACGAGGCGGTTCTAACGGAGGGCTTTTAGTAGGAGCTACTATGACCCAAAGACCAGACCTGATGAAAGTGGCACTTCCGGCTGTTGGTGTATTGGATATGCTTCGTTATCATACATTTACTGCCGGGGCAGGATGGGCTTATGATTACGGAACAGCAGAAGATTCAAAAGAGATGTTTGAATATCTGAAAAAATATTCTCCGGTACACAATGTTAAAGAAGGTACCAGCTATCCGGCAACCCTAATTACTACCGGTGACCATGATGACAGGGTAGTTCCTGCGCACAGCTTTAAGTTTGCAGCAGAGCTACAAGCCAAGCAGAAAGGAAACAATCCGGTATTAATCCGTATTGAGACCAATGCCGGACATGGCGCCGGAAAACCGGTTTCCAAGACTATCGAAGAAGCGGCAGATATTCTTTCGTTTACCTTATACAATATGGGAATTCGCGAATTGAAAAAATAACCGATTTACCCAAATAAAAAAAGCATCCTTAACGGGATGCTTTTTGTTTTTAATAAAATCTCAGACGTTATTTCAATTTGACTTTAACAACTTCACCGTCTTCTTTAATCTCTACAAATTCTTCAAGTCGTTCATTGTGATCCACAGTGTAGTATTTCTTTTCATAATGATTGGCTTGCGTACCGTAACTTCCATAACTGGTTCCTGTAAGTTGGTCATACGAACCTGTAGAACTCCAGGTCATAAAACCCTGTAGAAAATATTTCCCAGGTTTCATATCCGGAAAAGTAAACTTTCCTGCACTGTTGGTTATGGCTTCCAGCCTATACTTATAAGCTACATCAGACATATAAACATACCTGCGCTTTTTTAAGTTTTCCTTACTTTTTCGAAGTTTGTACCACGCTTCAAAATAAGGCGTGACCGGAAACAGCACAATCTTGATATTACCGGCATAAATTCTAGGTTGTGAAAATATTGGTCTGGTAAAGGCAACACCCGTAATTTTCCCTTTGCCTAATGCCAGGGCTTTTTTCGCCTGTATGGAATCAAAAACGACTTCAGGATAAAGGGTTGTGATTTTTTCTTCTTCTTCTTTTTCAACATACTGTGCCTGGATGTTCTGGTTAAGACAGAGCATAAAAACAACGGAACATAAGAACTTTAAATTCATAGCAATTTTTATTTTGGGTTATAATTGGTTTTCAAAAAAAACCGGTCGTTTTTAGATTGAATGATAAAATTAATAACCTCATTGCAGAATATGTTCAAAACAGCAATCAAAATATATAAAAATACCTGATATCAGGTAGATTTAGAGGCAATTACGAAATCGATTTGTACTATTTTGACATGTTTAAAAACAAAAAAACTGCCGGAAAAAGCAGTTTTTTTAAAGATATAGTATTGCTACAAAGTTTTATTTGAGTGAAAGCTTTTGCAATAACTCTTCAGAAATATCATCAATATACATTCCGTAAGAAGTTACCAGAATACCTTTTACACCATCTTTTGATTCAATACCATAAACGGTCGATTCTTCATCCGGATTGGAATCGCCTTCATAACGGTAAACTTCAACAATCTCGAAATCGTCGATATGGTAATTACTGGAATTCGCAGTCAAAAAATTTCCTTCTATATTAAAATCGACCATAAATCCGGCATCTCTTAATTGTTTTATGGCTTCCAGCACTGTGGCATATTTATATTGAGCACTCATGTAAAAAAAGTTTTGATTATGTTCCTAAAGTTAGGAAAAATATCAACGCCTAGGTCTAATACAGCAAATATGTCGCACCAATAGAGCCGTAAAAATAGTTTTCCATTCTGTCATTACGCAATTCCTTACTCCTGAAAACGAAAAGGTAATGAAGGTTCCAATGGTCTTTTCTGTAACGGAAACCCGCTTCTCCGTTAAAACGTAACGGCACAAGATTATAAGTTACGGGACTGTTGTCGTTAAAAAGCCTACCCTGTATCGTGGCATCATAAACCTGAACATTCAGATTCGGATTGATGTAGAAATAAAACTCCGACTGTTCTTTATATTTTGCCTTATCCGCATTTAATGACGCGCCATACAGTCCCGAATCATAAACAGGCAACAATGTTTTTTTAAGACTGATTCGTGCCAGCGGACCTACTGTAATTCCGGTAAACACCGTCCCTAAATTTGCTTCACCCTGAATATGGTAGTCGATTTTATCCGTCTGTTTTGGACCAATCTTTTTAGAATAGAACAAACTTCCCTGTACGGCTATTCCGTTATGAATCTGATAATTCCATCCTTCCACATCTTTATAGCCAAAAGCTTTATGAAATAATTTCTGAAAGCCCTCAGCCTGTGAATTGGGACCAATAACACCGAGCTGTGTTCCTAACTTCAAAACCGATTCGTTTTGGTAAAATTTTACAAATCCCGCTTCTCCGAAAAGATAGCCTGCAAAAGGACGGTCGTGCTTTGAAATGGAAGCCGCTTCAACAGTGTGTGGGTTATAAATGTATTGTCCAACCCTGAATTCGGTTGTTTTTTTATTGACTTTTGGGTTCTCGTTGTGATTCAGGTACCGGTAAAAAATCTCGATACCATTCGTATAATACTGGTCATTGACCGTAGAGGTAAACAGGTCGTTATCTATGATTATTCCTATTTCTCCATTTCTTTGCTGAGCCATAAGCGGCAGTGCAAAAATCAGTAGCAAAAACAAAGAAATTTTCCGGCACATAAATCAATAGTCTAGCTTGACATAATTCATGTGTTTCATGATTCTGCCTTTTCTTCTTTCAATATAGGCCGACGAATTGGTCGCCTTGAATTTTCGGGGATTAGGAAGTATGGCAGCAATTCCGGCAGCTTCTCTTTTTGAAACCTGAGAAGCATCTTTACTGTACCAATATTGCGATGCTGCCTGTACGCCATACACGCCTTCTCCCATTTCGATACTGTTGAGATATACCTCCATAATACGTTCTTTGCCCCAAAACATTTCAATCAGGACTGTAAAATAAGCTTCAAGCCCTTTTCGCAGATAGCTCCTTCCCTGCCAAAGAAATACATTTTTTGCTGTTTGTTGTGAAATGGTACTTCCTCCTTTCAGCTTTCTTCCCCGTGAATTATTTTTGTAGGCTTTTTGCAGGGCTTTAAAATCAAAACCATTATGGCTTAAAAAGGTTCCATCTTCACTGGCAATAACGGCCTTTTGAAAGTTGACGGAAATATCTTCAAGTGGCACCCAGTCATGGCTGCAAGTCATTTCTTTTCCTGCTTGCTTTTGTTCCAGAGCACGAATACCCATCAGAGGTGTAAACGGAACAGGAACAAATTTGAAAAGGATGACAAAAAAAACTGAGATTCCAAAGAACCAAAGCGCACACTTCCATAAAAACCTGAATATTTTTCTCAACATATGAATATAAAAACTTAACTATTTTTTTAGCTTGTTACCAAATCTGCCAATTCCTGACCTACAAGGCTGCCAATTGCAACTCCCATACCTCCCAGTCTTACGCCGCAATAGACATGTTCGGAAAGTTTTTCAACAATAGGCTTTTTGCTTGAACCCATTCCCATAATACCACTCCATCGGTGTTCGATTTTGAAATTGTGCCCCGGCAAAATTACTTCTTTTAAAATTTCCTCAAGTTTATTTTGGATTAAATCTGTCTGTCCGAATGTTGATGTCGTTTCGCCCTCAAAATCAAGATTCCTTCCTCCTCCAAAAAGAATACGGTCACCAAAATTTCTAAAATAATAATAACCTCTGTCAATATGGAAAGTTCCTTTTATGTCCAGATTGGGAATTGGTTCTGTAATTAGCACTTGTGCCCTGGCCGGCTTTACGGCTCCGTTAGTCAGTTTTTCTGCAAATCCGTTGGTGGCAAACAACAGTTTTTTGGCGCTGAAATCAAAATCATCGGTGCTGATTTGAACGCCTTCCGAAGTTTCATGATAGGCAACCACGTTCTGTCTGTTAAGAATAAGAATATTCGCGGCAATTGCTTGCTTCAACAAAGCTTCCATCATGTTTCCGGTATCAATCTGACCTTCAAAAGGATTAAAAACAAGATATTCATGGATGCCTCTAAAATCAAAACGGTCAATTTGCTTAGCAAAAACATCCGCCTTGAATAAGGGCTTCAACACCTCATTAATAAATGGTATTTTTTGAAGACATTCGTTATAATGACTTTCCGAGTCTTTAAGGAAAAGCTCATAACCGCCATATAATTTATAATCAATAGCGGCATCACCCAATCGGTTCCTAAGCAGTTGCAATCCCTGCCAACGTTTTCGGATTAGCTGTATGACTTCTTCTTCAGAATGGTTCCTGAGGTCGTCTATAATTTCAGAAATACTACCAAAGCAGGCAAATCCGGCATTTTTAGTACTCGCTCCTTGCGGCAGAAATCCTCTTTCCAAAATAAGAATTTTGCTTTCCGGAAATTTTTCACGGAGTCTTAAAGCCGCATGAAGCCCTACAATTCCGCTTCCAACTACAGCAAAATCTATATTTGAAAACCAGTTTTTGAGTTCCCAGTAGCTTAGATTTGCTTTCATCATTGATTTATTTTGGTTCTGAAATAGACAATTCCCAATTGCCGCCTACAAGATTATGCTCCTTCCTGACCGTCTTTTGGTGCGGTTCTTTTCTTCAGGTAATTGACAACCAGCGGAACAGTAGTAATGGCAACAATACCTAAAACAATAAATTCGATATGTGCTTTCAGGTCGATTTCAAATTTTGTCAGGAACAGGTCATAAAGATAATGTCCTGCAAAAATAAGGGTGAAGGCCCATAAAAACGAGCTGACAATATTATAGAACATGAATTTCTTTTTCTCCATAGAAACAATGCCTGCCACAATTGGCGCAAAGGTTCTGATGATTGGGACAAAACGGGCAAAAATGATAGCTCTCCCGCCATGTTTTTCAAAAAACACCCTTGATTCTATCAGGTATTTTTTCTTGAACCAGAACGTATCCTTTTTGTTATAGAGATAGTAGCCGCTTTTTGCTCCAAACCAATATCCGAAAGTATTTCCAAGTATTCCGGCTGTCGCTATCATGGTTGACAAAACGACCAGATTTACAAAATCACTGTTGATGGTAAAAAGTGTCGATGTCAGTTCTGTACTATAAATTCCCGACAAGAACAACAGACTATCGCCCGGCAGAAAAAATCCGGCAAAAAGCCCAGTTTCTGCAAATACGATAAATAAGACAACATAAATTCCTATTGGAACACCGCTGATTTTTAAATTAATATAGAATTCCGGATTCAATAATTGAGTCCACTCAAAGCTTTCCATCGTTATGCTGTTTCTTGTGTTACTGTTTCAGGTTCTGATTCCCATTTATCAACTGCCGTTGTTGCCAAAGCATTTCCTAATACATTGGTCATACTTCTTGCCATATCGCAAAAGTGGTCGATTGGCAAGATGAGTGCAATTCCTTCCGGCGGAATTCCAAACATGGCACAGGTGGCTACAACTACAATCAGCGAAGCACGGGGCACACCCGCAACTCCTTTACTGGTTAGCATCAGTACTAAAAGCATCGTAAGCTGTTCTCCCAATGACATATGTACGCCATAAACCTGCGCAATAAAAATACTGGCAAAAGTCATATACATCATACTTCCGTCCAGGTTAAAAGAATAACCTAACGGCAATGTAAATGAAACTATTTTGCTCTTACAGCCAAAACGTTCTAATTCTTCAACAAGTTTTGGAAATACGGCCTCGCTTGAAGTTGTGGAAAAAGCGATAAGCAACGGACTTTTTATCCTTTTCAACAAAGTCCACAATCGATTGCCTAAAATCATATATCCAACTAAAAGCAATAGTATCCACAGTACCACAATTCCGAGAGCAAAATCAACTAAATATCGGGCATACAGGCTAAAGATTTCAAAACCATAATTAGCAACTGCTGCTGCAACCGCTCCAAAAACACCCAGAGGAGCCGTCCACATAATGTAGGTCACCATTTTCAGGATTACGTGCGAAACAATATCAAGGGATTTCATAATCGGATTGCCAATCTTGCCCATTGATGACAAGGCAATTCCAAAAAGTATGGCAAAAATTACAATCTGAAGAATTTCATTGGTTGCCATAGCTTCGATTACACTTTTAGGCACCACATGGGTTACGAACTGCTCTAAAGAAAATGAATTGGTATTTTTCAGCAAATCATCAGCAGATGACAAATCATCCATTTTTATAGAAGTTCCCTTGCCCGGCTTCAACCAGTTTACCAGTACCAATCCAACCGACAAGGATACTAATGATGCCGTAATAAACCAGGCCATAGCTTTGGCACCAACTCTTCCTACCATTTTCATATCGCCCATTTTGGCAATTCCAACTACCAAAGTCGAAAACACTAACGGAGCAATAATCATTTGCACCAAACGGATAAAAATCGTTCCGAAGAGTTTTATATTTTTGGCAAACTCTGCTTTTCCATCCGGATATTGGTAATGCACGAAAGCTCCTAAGCCTACCCCAAGAACCAAAGCAATGATAATCGCTATAAATAGTTTATTGTTGTTCTTCAAACCGTAATTATTTTAGTTCGTGAAAATAGTTATATTTTTTGACACCCTCATTTGAATGGCCTTAAATTCTTAATTTTTTACCTAAAAAAGCTTTTCCAGCAAAAAAACCACCTCATTTCATAATTACAAATAATCCAACAATAACAACACTTGTAAGTTATATTTATAATTTTTTAATATTTTCTTTGGTTATTTATAACAATATAAAGAAAATTGATATACATTTGATATAACCAAATTTAACCAACCTACTAATTTATGAAGCAGATTCTACTATCAGTGGCCTTACTGGCTTTCACTGGATTTTCGTTTGCGCAAAATGGAAAATCGCCCTGGAAAAAAACAGACCTAAAAAGCAGCGTCACAATTTTTGAAAACCGGACGCCTCTTCCCACAAAGAACCTATTCGAACTGGACATTACTTCATTAAAAAATGAATTGTCAAAGGCACCGCTTCGAAACAAATCAAAATCAGATGTCATCGTTTCCATTCCCAATGCAGAGGGAATTTCCGAACAGTACCGCATCTTTAATGTCCAAACCATGGAGGCTGAACTTGCTGCCCGATATCCGGAAATCAAATCCTATATTGGGATTGGAATCACAGACCCGACCGCAACAATTTATTTCAGCGTTTCGCCACTTGGGTTTCGGGGAATGAAACTGGCAGCAGACAAGCCTGCCGAATTCATCGAGCCTTTTTCAAAAGATTTAAAAACCTATGCTGTCTTTAAAAGAGCAGACAAAAGAATGGGTTTCACAAAATTTGAATGTCAGGTAATCGACCATGCAAAAAACGAGATGGACTCTAATCTGGCGCAACGCCCGAATGCAGACGACAGCACGTTGAGAACCTATCGATTGGCCATGTCGGTTACGGGAGAATATACGGCCTATCATGGAGGAACCAAAGCCCTTGCCTTAGCGGCCATCAATAATACGATGACACGGGTTAACGGTGTGTTTGAAAAAGATTTCGGCGTTAGGATGGTTCTTATTTCCAATACAGATGCCGTAATTTACACCAATGCATCAACCGACCCTTATGGCAGTACGGATGCGAATTACAATTCACAATTGCAATCTACCCTGACCAGCGTAATTGGAAATGCCAACTATGACATTGGGCATTTGATGTCGGCTATTGGAAACAATGGAAATGCAGGATGTATAGGATGCGTGTGTGCTTCCGGAAAAGGGAGCGGATTCACGACCAGTACCGTTCCTGTAGGCGACAATTTTGACATTGATTTCGTAGCTCACGAAATGGGACACCAATTCGGGGCCAACCACACCTTTACCTTCAGCAACGAAGGAACCGGTGTACAAAATGAGCCAGGAAGCGGCACAACAATTATGGGGTATGCCGGAATCACGGGAGCTACAGACGTACAACCGCATAGCGACCCTTTCTTTCATGCCGTAAGCATCCAGCAGGTTACAAATTATGTAAAAACAACCACCTGTCAGACCAATACAGCAACAGGCAATGCCGTTCCAACAGCTAATGCAGGTGCCGATTATACGATTCCAAAAGGAACTCCTTTCCTACTGACAGGTTCCGGCACCGATGCAAATGGGGATACGCTGACCTATTGCTGGGAACAGATGAATTCAGGAACTTCAAGCACTACCTATCCGAGCGCTACCGCCACGTCAGGTCCTGCTTTCCGCTCCTTCGTGCCTTCAACTTCAGGCATTCGTTATTTTCCAAGACTGGAAACCATCAAAACAGGTGCAACAACCTGGAAATGGGAAGCCGTTCCAAATGTAGCAAGAACGTTAAATTTTAGATTGACAGTGAGGGATAACAAAGCAGGCGGGCCGGCAAATAATAGTGATGATACGGTCATTACTGTAAACGGAACCGCAGGGCCTTTTGTAGTAACAGCACCAAACACGGCTGTTTCATGGACAGCAGGAACTTCCCAAACTGTAACCTGGAATGTAGCAGGCACAACTGCCAATGGAGTAAATGCTGCAAACGTAGACATCTTATTATCAACTGATGGTGGTGATACCTACCCAATTACGCTACTGGCCGGAACTCCAAATGACGGAAGTCAGGCCATTACCGTTCCGAATAATCCCGGCACACAAAACAGGATTATGGTCAAAGGGTCAAACCATATTTTCTTTGACATCTCCAATACCAATTTCACCATCACGGCTGGTTCAGGCGATACGACAGCTCCAACAGCACCGACAAGTCTGGCAGCTTCAGGCACAACCCAAACAGCTACAAATTTATCATGGACGGCTTCTACAGACAATATTGCCGTTACCGGATATGAGGTATATCAAAACGGCGTACTGAAAACCACCGTAACCACTACAACCTATCCCGTAACAGGATTGACACCATCTACCGCCTATTCTTTTTATGTAAAAGCCAAAGATGCGGCAGGTAACTTATCAGCATCAAGCAACACGGTCAACATCACAACATTGGCCGGAGCTGCATCCTATTGCGCTTCTAAAGGAAACAGCGTGGCAGATGAATATATTGGAAGAGTTCAATTGGGAACCATCAATAACACTTCAACAGGAGGAACCGGATATACTGATTTCACCTCTATTTCAACCAACCTGAACAAAGGAACAGCCTATACAATTACCGTAACGCCAACATGGACAGGAACTTCTTATTCCGAAGGTATCGCTGCCTGGATTGACTACAATGGTGATGGCGATTTTGATGATGCAGGAGAATTGGTTTGGAGCAGAGCCGCATCAACAGCAACACCGGCAAGCGGTTCATTTACAGTTCCGGCTACGGCTGCAACGGGCGCAACCCGAATGAGAGTGTCGTTGAAATACAATGCCATTCCAACAGCCTGTGAAACTTTTTCTTATGGAGAAGTAGAAGACTATACCGTAAACATTCAGGCCGGAACTGCTGACACCACACCTCCAACTGCCCCAACAAGCCTGACTGCCACAGGAACTACACAGACAACCACAAACCTGTCCTGGACAGCATCTACAGACAATGTTGCCGTTACCGGATATGAGGTATATCAAGACGGCGTTTTAAAGACAACCGTAACCACAACTTCCTATGCAGTAACCGGATTGACAGCAGCTACCGCCTATACTTTTTCTGTAAAAGCAAAAGATGCCGCCGGAAATTTGTCGGCTTCAAGCAACAATGCCAATGTAACTACCTTGTCAAACTCCGTTTCCTACTGCGCTTCGCAAGGAAATAGTGTAGCCGATGAGAAAATAGGACGCGTACAGTTTGGCACTATTGACAACACCTCAACCGGAGGTACCGGATATACTAACTTTACTTCCATCTCGACCAATGCCACAAGAGGAGCAACATACACCATAACCATAACGCCTTCCTGGACAAGCACCGTTTATAGCGAAGGCTATGCAGTTTGGATTGACTATAATGGCGATGGCGATTTCACCGATTCCGGAGAACAGGTTTGGACAAAAGCGGCTTCAACCACAACCCCTGTAAGCGGCAGCTTTACGATTCCTGCCGGAGCTACTTTAGGAGCTACCCGTATGAGAGTCTCTATGAAATATGACGGAATTCCTACCGCCTGCGAAGCCTTTTCTTATGGACAAGTAGAGGATTATACCGTAAACATTGTAGCTACAGCAAGAGGAGAAAATAACATACAAAATGAAATTAAGCTATATCCGAACCCGGCTTCTTCGGTTATCAACCTGACATCGGTTTCAGAAAAAGCCAGTTTCAGAATACTAAACATGCTTGGACAGGAAGTCTTGAAAGGAAAAATTCAGGACGGCACCATTTCCGTTGCTTCTTTGAATGACGGAAACTATATCGTTGAAATTAATGACAATGAAAATGTATCTGTTAAACGTTTCATCAAAAAATAATTCTTTCTCATTTTTGCAGAAGGCTGTCTTTTCGGACAGCCTTTTTTTATTGCTCTTATTATGGTATTTGAATAAATGTTTACCTTTAAGCCTTTATTTAACAGCATTTGAAATGAAAAAAATTCTTTTTTTAACCATTAGCATGATTGGATTAACGGCTACCGCACAAAACGTAATGACTCCCGAACTGCTTTGGCAGCTAGGACGGGTCAGCCCTCTCGGCATCTCAAAAGACGGGAAAAACATAATCTACAAAGTTTCGATTCCTTCTGTAGAAGAGAACAAGTCAAACTCTAAATTTTACAGCATTCCAATTTCAGGAGGAAATCCGACCGAAGTTGCAGACTACACCACTCTTGTTCAGGACAAAAACATTTCTCCGGACGGAAAGCTTTTACTGGCAAGTAAAGAAGTAAAAGTTGGGAAGGTTTTAGGGAAAGACTACTATCCTAATTTAGAGAAATCGGATGCTCAGGTTTATGACGGGCTGAATTACCGCCACTGGGATACATGGAATGACGGAACGCACAATCACGTGGTTTTTTCAAATGTAAACGACAAGGAAAACTTTACGGACATCATGAAGAACGAGCCGTATGATTCGCCTCAGAAGCCTTTTGGCGGAGACGAGGACTATATCTGGTCACGTGATGGCAAAAGCATCGTTTATGTTTCTAAAAAATTAGAAGGTACGGCCTATGCACTTTCTACCAATACCGACCTTTACCAATATGACCTCGCCACAAAAACCACAAAAAACCTTACGGAGAAAAATCCGGGCTATGACACGGCTCCGCAGTTTTCTCCAAATGGCGACCTTACCTGGTTACAGATGAAACGTGACGGATATGAGGCCGACAAAAATGACATTATTGTCCGTTTTAAAGGAATGGACATCAATCTTACATCCGGTTGGGACGGAACAGTGGAAAGCTTTACCTGGAGCGCCGACGGGAAAAAAGTATATTTCCTGGCACCAATTAACGGAACAAAACAATTGTTTGAAATTAATTTCCCGGGATTAACAAGAATTGCCATTACAGTAAGACAGCTTACGGATGGTGATTTTGACGTAACTGACATTGTTGGTTTTTCAGGAGATAAGGCTATTGTTGCCAGAACAGATTTTAACCATGCGGCAGAAATCTATTCGTATGACCTGAAGAAAAAAACATGGGCACAAATCACAAAAGTAAATGATGCTGCCTACTCAAAAATTGCACTTAGCAAATTTGAAAGACGTTATGTAACCACTACAGACGGAAAGAAAATGCTGGTTTGGGTGATTCTTCCCCCTAATTTTGACAAGAACAAAAAATACCCGACACTTTTATATTGCCAGGGAGGTCCGCAGTCTGCCTTAACACAATTCTATTCTTTCCGGTGGAATTTCCAGGTTATGGCAGCACAAGGTTATATTGTAGTAGCGCCAAACCGAAGAGGAATGCAGGGTCATGGAGTAGAATGGAACGAACAAATCAGTAAAGATTGGGGAGGCCAGGTAATGGACGACTACCTTTCTGCCATTGATGATGTTGCAAAAGAAAACTATGTTGACAAAACAAGACTGGGAGCCATTGGCGCAAGCTATGGGGGCTATTCTGTGTTTTACCTGGCAGGAATCCACCAAAAAAGATTCAAGACATTTATAGCACATTGCGGTGTTTTCAACCTTCAAAGTATGTATGGCACAACCGAAGAAGTATTCTTCACGAATTGGGATTCCGGAGGACCATATTGGGAAGCCGGTAATGCAGCGGCACAAAAAACCTATTCGCAATTCAACCCAATCAACAACGTGAGCAAATGGGATACTCCTATTCTAATCTTCCAGGGAGGAAAAGACTACCGTGTTCCAATCGGACAAGGACAGGAAGCTTTCCAGGCCGCACAATTGCAAGGCATCAAGAGTAGATTTGTTCTTTTCCCGGATGAAAACCACTGGGTACTCAAACCTCAAAACGCCCAGGTTTGGCAGAAAGAATTCTTCAGATGGCTGAAAGAAACATTATAAAAACAAAAAATCCCCTGAGAAAAATTCTCAGGGGATTTTTTGTTGCGTTATATATTTTTTTTATTTCTTGACAATTTTGAAAATCTCTTTGCCTTTTTCTGTGTTGGCATGAATTACATAATTGCCGCTGGTAAGAGACGAAATATCCAACTGTCCCTGATTTGAATTAATTGTAGATTCTAATACTTTTTGCCCTAACAGATTAAACACTGTCACATCAGAAATTGTCTCGCCGCTTGACAGATTCAACAATCCTCCTGTTGGGTTTGGATAGTATTTTACTAATGATTTTGAAAATTCATGAAGTCCAAGAGCATTGCCTTTTACTTCCAAGGCATCAACTGTTGTAGAATATCCGTAATCGGTTTCAACTTCCACCGCAATCTGGTAGGTTGCAGAAGGTGACGGAAGTGCAATATCGCCTGATGAAGTCCAGGTTCTTACATCAGAATGGAACTCCGCAATCTGTACCCATGCCGCAGATTCGGATGTACGATAAAAAATCCTTAGCCAATTCTGGTCCGGATTCCAAAAAGGATTTCTGAAATAAAAACTAACCGATGGATTACTTACAGCCGACAAATCCAGCACAGGGCTCACCAGTTTGGTTTTGTCAAAATCGTGTGAAGTTCCGGGATAATTGGCAAATTTAACGCCTTCATAGGCCGTTACTCCGCTTCCACCTGTAGACGGCGAAGTAGCAAATGTCCACGACATATTATTTACTTCATAAATTTGGGTCCAGGCACCTCGGGATGGCGAATTGTCCTCAAAAGTTTCCATCCACGGAAACG
Source organism: Flavobacterium sp. 38-13 (assembly GCF_001899155.1). NCBI lineage: Bacteria > Pseudomonadati > Bacteroidota > Flavobacteriia > Flavobacteriales > Flavobacteriaceae > Flavobacterium > Flavobacterium sp. 38-13. The sequence continues at coordinate 82,924 of NZ_MKVG01000021.1, read as the reverse complement.
TTGAAATCTGTGCATTAGCTCCAAAAGCCAATACAAATAATACCACAGTCAAAAAAGACTGTCTTTTGATTGGGGCAAAAAACAATTTTTGATGGTAATTTTGTTTCATAATGATTAAATTTTGATTATCGCAACATTTCAAATATATCAAAATTTAATTCAAAACATACAAAATATTCTCATTTTTAATTAATTACATAAATTATAATCAATAAAAATAGCTAAAACACCATTAAAAATTAAAAAGAAATAAAAAAACCGGCTTTCTCAGCCGGTTTTTCCTCACTCTAATTGTTGTAGTAATTTCTGGGCGTTCTCATAATCTTCCGCGTCTTCAGGAATTTGCCGAAGCAATTCTTTACATTGCTCATAATCAAGTTGTTTCAATTCAGACAATGCCAGATACCAGGTTGCTTTATTTTTATAAACTGAATTTCCGTTCCTGATGGATTCCAAAAGCATTTCCGCCTTTTTAAAATGGTTTGTTTCTATCAAGGCTATAGCATAAAAATATTGGTATTCCGGATTATCTGCATTTCTTATTTCTTCAAACGATGCCACTGCCTCAGCATATTTTTTTTGGTTGAAAAAATCCTGAGCATTTTTTAAATTTTCATCATTCGTACTTCTTTCCACAAAAGCCGCATTCTCATGCTGGCTGTAATCGCTATATTCCGGCATGGAGTCTTTATTAAAAATCCAGGTTCCCAGAAGCAACAGCACTGATGCTGCAGCAGCATAATGCCAGGGCTTAATTGAAATGACTTTAGCCTTCTTTTTACCTTCAGCAAAATAGCCGTCAGAAATGGACTCTAAATTTTTCTTGAAAGCCATGGTTTCCGGCGAAAATTTCTGCTTTACAAAAGTTGTTGTCTCTTTATACAATTCAAAGCTTTCCTTAAACTGTGAACTATCCCGGAGTTCCGATTCAAAATCCAGACGTTCTTCCTCTGACATTTCATTATTGAGGTAGTTTTCAAAACGGATGTATGCCTCTTCATTCATAATAACCTTATTTTTTTAACGATTTATATCGGTTCGACTGCTGAATCATTTCTGTTAACTGCCCTGTGCAAAGTGATTTCTTCTTTCGCACATAACCGTATGTCACATTAAGCTGACGGGCCACCTCTTCCATCGTTTTCAAGACAAAACTGAGCTTGAGAACTTCCTGACACTTTTCGCCAAGTTTCCGGAACATTTCATCAAACAGTGATTGTCTTTCATCAAAAGATTCTGATTGCAGGACCAGTTCATAGGCTGATTCGTCTGTAGATACAATGTTGTCATTAATTGTTACCCCTTTATTAGAAGGTTTTTTTAATTCATTGAGCCATTTCCTTTTGCAGAGCAGAAAAAAATAGGCTTCAAACGGACAGGTGAGCTGCAATCCTTTTGTTTTTGCCTGATGGTAAATAGTCACAAGAACTTCCTGAACGACATCGGCCGCATTATCATCATCACCGCTATTGGTACGGATATAGTTTTTGACTTTAGGTACAAAATTTTTATAAATGGATTTGATAACTGCCGAATCATTTTGCAGCAATCCTTCAATATAAAATTGGTCAGAATGAATACTCTTTTCTGTCATAACTGCCTTGTTTACTGCTAATGTAGAAAAAATAAAAACACAAGGGTAACAAATTTGGCACAACAGGTATACAGGTATACAAAGCACATCAATTTCCGGTAGGGTAACAATTCAGAAAGACGATTGATGTACTGACAGAAACAAAGACAATAACACTAAAAAATTTAGAAATCATGAAAAAGTCCATTTTAACATTAGTAATGATAGCATTGTCGATAAGCGCAAATGCTACAGAAAAAAGAACTGCCGTAAATAATGAAAACACTACAGAAATCACAGCAGACAAAATCATAATCGTATATGACTGGAGCGTAAAAACTGACCAGGGAAGCTATTCCGGTACCGCACGGTCATTAGAAAAAGCAGAAAGCAGGATTGCCATGGCAGCTGCCGGCGAAATTATTCTTGATAAAAAAATAGAAAGCTATTACCAATTAGCAGACGAAGCCTCTAATCCTATGCTACGCTTGTATTTCTGGGAAGTAGAAACCGTAAACGGTACTGCCAAAGGATTTTCAGGTTCTGAAAACCATGCCTTGAAAATGATTCAGTTAATCAGCACAAACGATATCCTTACTTATAAAATCATACGAAGTGCAGAATTTGAGAGGTAAGCCCGTCAAAAAAACTAGCGAACAATTAATCCAATTAAAAACAGTAGAAATTATGAAATCATTCTTTAAAAAAATAGGAATCCTGTCTATAGCCTCTTTTTCACTATTGAGCTGTGACATGAACGACGACGACAACCAAAACCTGAATCCATTCCCTACAAGCAACGAATTGAATGCTTTATTCTCTGAGGCTATTAATTCAAGAAAACAGGTTTTTACAATCGATGCGTCAACTACCAATTATATTACTACAACACAAGGAGCCATAATCCAGTTTAACGCAGGAGCTATCACGCTTAATTCTACTCCGGTTGCAGGCCCTGTTACGGTAGAGGTCATAGAAATTTACCAACGGGGCGACATGCTGGTAACCAACAAACCTACTGTAGCCAAACTTCCGGGCAATAATTTCGAAATATTGACTTCGGGCGGGGAAATTTATGTCAATGCAAAGCAAAACGGCCAGCAATTGGCAACATCGGGTTATGTGATACAAATTCCCGCAGCATTGACCGGAGGACTTGACACCGATATGGATGTTTTTACCGGAGAGTTTTTACCTGATGGAAATCTGGTCTGGGTACAGCAAAACCAATGGGATTTAGGATTTGGAAATAGTGCTGCGCCAGCCTACACTACTTTTTCTGCCAATTTTGGATGGACCAATGTAGATAAATTTTACACCCATCCGAATCCAAAAACTACTATTAACGTCATTCCTCCTGCCGGTTACACCAATGCAAACAGCGAAGTTTTTCTTTCGCTTGACGGAGACGACAACTCCTTGGTTAATTTGTTTGGAGACCCTTTAACGCAAACATTTACATTCAACAGCTATCCGGCTTTCCCAATCGGACTGGAATGTCATATCATATTTATTTCTGAAGAAAACGGAATGTGGAAATACGGAATAAAACCGGTTACTATACAGGAAAATGGCACTTATACTTTTTCTGCCGGCGAACTCAATACGGCCAGTGAAGCCAATCTTGTACAGATTATCAATAACCTTCCGTAAGATGGGTAACAATTTCAAGACACAATTGATATAATAACAGTTAACACAAAAAATATAGAAATCATGAAAACAAGTTTTACAAAAATCGGATTAGTATTCTTAGCCCTGTTTGCAATCATAAGCTGCAATAATGATGATAATCAAAATCAGCCAGTGCCTGCCGGCTGCAACACAGCCAATTCCGAATTCAGTCAGCTATACGCCACAACCCTGGCAAGCGACCCTTCTTTTACTGATGTCACGACAATGGATTTGCAGACTCACGAATATACTTTCGTGTTGAGCGCGAATAAAACAGTATGCTCCATAGGCTATCAGGGAAATGCGAATCTTTATACTGCCAATATTCCCTATCTGATTGAAATTGTAGACAATAGTACCAATACCGTTATCTATAGCGGAAACCACGTTTTTGATTCTGCTCTTACAGACTATGTTTCAATAACACCTACTGCCTTAACAGCCGGAACTTCTTACACGCTAAAGAGAACAGTCACAAATTATTTAGGAAACATTGGAAACACCGTTGGAAGATTACTGCGATTTAACGGACCAAGCCCGTATCCTGTATCAAACACACTGATGACAATTACCGCTTCTGACTTTTATGGAACAGGAGGACCGGTACCGGATTTCGGAATTCCTTACATCGACATTGTTTTTCAATAACCAGGGGTAACATTTTACAGACCCAATTGATATATGTATATATAATTAATCACAAAAAACCAGAAATCATGAAAACAAGTTTTAAAAAAATCGGACAATTCCTGCTATTAGGAATCCTGGTAGCCGGCTGTAGTAAAAATGACGATGGCGATTCGCCAGATTATGTACCATCAGCCTCTGCTTTTGCAGCTTTAAGACAAGACGCTTTAGGTGTACAAACCTTTACTTTTAACGCAGAAGACGGAGTAACGACTTTCACTAGTGCTAAAGGTGTCCAATTCACAATAAACGGAAACTGCCTGACACAAAACGGGAATCCGGTAAGCGGAGAAGTAGTAGTTAAGTATTCTGAAGTATTTGACCCGGGCACTATGCTTGCCACTGACAAGACAACCATGGGAAGAATGTCAAACGGCGATATGGCATTGTTAATTTCAGGGGGAGAATTTTTTATCAATGCCACAAAAAATGGTCAGCAACTTCAGATTTCCTGTCCAATGCAGGTAATCATTCCTACCAACCTTACCGGAGGTCCTGATTCAGGAATGTCTTTATGGGACGGTACATTTGATGAAGACGGCAATCTTGAATGGGATCAACAAGACCGTGGTGCCAACGGACAAAACGGCGTTTTTGTAGAAGGCGCAAACTACTACGCTTATTTTAGCAGCTTCGGCTGGACAAACGTTGACCGTTTCTATAATGACCCAAGACCAAAAACTACCATATTGGCTGAAGCACCTGAAGGATATAATTTCGAAAACAGCGCTATTTATCTTCACTATGACGGCGAAGGAAGTTCTTTGGCAAAACTTGACACTTATAATCCCGTAACAAATCAATTTTCAGAGCATTACGGACAGATTCCTATCGGATTACAGTGCCATATCATTTTTGTCACAGAAGATAACGGACAATGGCGTTATGCAATCAAACCGGCAACAATTGCCGCTAACGATGTACACGTTTTTACCCTGGCACAGACAACTCTGGGAACAGAAGCGCAATTAATAGCAGCCATCAATGCGCTGCCTTAAGAAACTATTAATATAATTTTAACAAAAGTGATGTCAACTCATCACTTTTTTTTACATTTATAGTAACAAAACACCTTTGATTATGAAGAAATTAATCCTCATAGCCGCTTTATTCTTGGGAATTTCTTTTTGCTTTTCGCAAACCAAACCAAAGGACACTATAACCCGAAAAGCCATAATTGGTTTTGATCAAAAGGGAAACAAGGTATCTTTCAAACCTGAAACTCCGCCTTTAATACAGATTGCAGGAGCACCTCCTGCCAATTACACTTATTTTTGGGAATTGGGCGACGGACATTACAGCAGGGAAAAAGAACCAAAACATACCTACAAAAAGAAAGGTGACAAAACCGTACGGCTTGCCGTGACCAACAATTACGACAACGGAAAGCCACCTGCCACACGCCCCAAAACAGTAGCTGTAACAGAACTATCGGAAACAGACTATCAGGACATTGCTTCTATTGAGCAACATGACGGTTTCCTGTTGCAAAAAAACCGGGAACCCGTACCCGACGAAGAAATTATTGTGGTGATGAGCTACCAAAATCTAAAAGATTATTCTACTAACGGGAAACTCTATCTTTTTTATAACGACAAACAGTTCAAAGACGATAATTTTGGAATACCGGAAGCTCGGGCATACGAAAATGAAAAAGAAAAGCTGGAAGAAAACTATGCTTTTGTTGACGACTATGACAAACACGAAACCTATCTGGCGAGTAATGCAAATGCCTTTTTCAGAAATCCAAAAAACATAGAAGATTTGGAAAATCTGGAAGAAACGCTGGAACAGTCAAAAGCACTCTATCGCAATTCAAAGGTTTTTGAATTTGACAGCCTTGCTCCAAAACAAACCCGAAATCTGTTCTTCACTTTCAGGACTACACCCGAAATGATTAAGGACACCAGTGCAACCCTCACAATCCGCGGTGTTTTTGTACCAGACAGGAATTATAAAAACCACAAGGTAAAAAATCTTGAAATGGAAATTGTGACTTCTCACGACCCCAACAAGATGTCTTCCAATGGTTTTTTCATGAATTACAGGCTCGTCCGTTTTAAAACCCTGAATTTCAAAACCCGCTTTCAGAATGATGGTGAAGGTCCGGCACGAAAGATAAAGCTGGAAACGGATGTTCCGGATATTTTTGACAAATCGACCTTAAAGATTGTAGACATGTATCCGAAATGCGAAATCTGTCCCAAAAATGAAGAAGTAAATTACAGCTGTCTTGACACGATTGTCTTAAAAAACCAAATCCATTTTACATTTAAGAATATCTATCTGCCCGGAAGCAACCAAAAAAATGTAATGGAAAAGGACAGTACCAAAGGATTCGTAAAATACAGTTTAAAATTTGGCAAAGATTTCCATAAAGTTAAGACCAAAAGCCGTACTGCTATTATTTTCGATAAGAACGAACCTATTATTACCAATTATGCGGTTACACGTTTCAGTCCGGGAATTTCTATTGGCGTTCGCACTGGATATAATTATTTCCCCGACCAGGAAAATCCGAAAAGCTATTTTCTGGGCGCTACTATTTCCCCATATAAATCCTATCGTTGGTATTTGCAGGCCGAATTGTATTACAATTATATGGAAAGCAGTTCCTCTTCTGCGAGTGACCCGGTGCTGACACAAATTTCACCGCCTCTGGTCTTATCTAACGGAACGGTTCTCGACGTTGCCTATGTACAAAAAGAAAACAGCCAGAAAACAGTCCGGAATTTAGCCGAAATCGTTCCTGTTTCCTTACGCTATAATCTTAATAACTATATAGGGTTTGGATTGGGTCCTCAGTTCTCGGTCGCATTGGATGAAACTATGGAAAACAACAGTATAACCCGATATTTTCAGCCACTTTTCAATAATCCTGATGGTCCAAGACGCGGAGAGGAAGTGGCCAGAGACACCAAAACAGAAAAGACCAAAACAAAGGCATTTGAAAAAATGCAAAGCAATGTTTTTGCAGATGTCACATTTGGATTTTCCCGTATAGGCCCAAGCCTTGGAGCGCGTTATGTGTGGAGTTTTGAAAACGATTTCAGCCATTGGCAATTTTATGCAATCTGGAAATTCTGATGAAACAATTCTTAGTCTTCTTATTGTTTACCCAATGGGCCTTTGCGCAAAAAAATGCAACAAGGGAAGAAAAGTTGTATGCAGCTTTAGACCAATTCATAGCCAATCCTACAGTAACCGGAATAAAAAATCTTGAAATTACCGAAAGGCAATTTTGGGACGACCCAAAGCCCAAATCAAAAAACGAAATATTGGCTCTCGTAATTCTGGACTGCAATAAGGCTTTTTATGAGAAACAATTTGGTTTGTATTTTGATGCCATACGTTCTTACGAAAAAGCATTATCCTTATTTCAAAGCCATCAGCTCACCAACTATGATATTGTTGAGTACTGTCTCAAACCATTGGGAAACCTCTATACCTTAACAGGCGATTATACCAGTGCAGAAAACACTATCAAACAGTATCTTTTTCTTGCTATAAAAAACAACAACACAGAACAAAAAACCAGCGCTGTTATTAATCTGGCTGCCGTATACAAAAGCATAGGAAAAAGCGAGGAAGCAATTGATTTACTGGAAAGCCAGCCTGTTGACAAGCTATCTTCCGAAAAGAAATCCTTACTGCTTTCGCTTTTAGGTGAAAACTATCTTTTATTGGGAGAATACGAAAATTCAAAAAAAGCATTAGAAAAAGCCGAAAGCATACTGCCTGATTTTGTCGTATATAAAAATCTGGCCCTGGTTTACAGAAAGCAAAGGAATTACCCAAAGGCAGAAGAATATATCAAAAAAGCAAAATCCAGCCTGATTGGCACTTCAAGGCGTGATATTTCGCAGGTTTATCTCGAAGAAGCAAAATTATTCCTGGCCCAAAAGAAAATAATGGCAAGCCAGAATGCAGTCCGTGCCATTTTTAAAGAACTCATTCCCGGCTATAACTCTAAAAATATACTTCCAAAAGAGAAAAACCTCTACCCTGAAACTCTTTTGATTGACGCATTGGAAGTATTGGCGCAGACCTATACCGAACAAAAAAACTATTTCAAAGCCATTGACTGCTACCAACTTACTTTTGCCATTGATTCACGATTTTCCACCGTGTTTTTTTATGAAGAAACATCATTACTCCATACTTCGAATATCAGGAATCGTGTCGAAAAAGCAATCGGAATCTACGAACAGCTTTTCCATAAAACGAACGACAGGCAATATTTAGAGCAGGCCTTTAAACTACAGGAAACAACCAAATCAAAGGCCTTAAAAAACTATATTGCGCTAACAAAAAAATCAGGCAGTAAAAAACAAAAGGAAATTTTATATAAAATTCACGAACTGTCTGCCATTATCACCAAAGAGCAGGAAAAAGGTGAAAATGCCAACCTGGAAGTCATAAACAATACATTGTCACTCCAAAATGAAAAGATAGCCGAACTGAAAAAAACTTTTGGAAAAAACGGAATGGAACTGACTTCAGAATTTGATATGGACAGGCTGTATGTCAAGCTTAAAAACGATGATATCACGCTTACCTCCTACTTTTACGGAAAAGACACTATTTATATTTTTGACATTGCATCCAACGGAATACGGCTGAAGTCTTTCCCGAATTCCCCAAAAAACAAAAAAACGATTACAGATTATCTGGATTATTTCACTGAAGCCTCTGCCATTTCAGACCATGTTTCCGGCTACCAAAAACAAAGTTTTGCCCTATATAAACTTCTTGCTCTCGAAAAAATAAAAACCGGGAAACACCTCATAATTCCGGATGGCCTCCTGTGTTTTGTGTCTTTTGAATCTCTGCTGACAAAAGCTTCACAAAGCACAGACTTTTCAAAGCTCCCATATCTTATGAAAGACGAAATCATAAGTTACGAAACTTCCGCCGATTTTTATTTAAATCATGAAAACCACCATATAAAAGAAGCCTCTGTTTTAGGAGTTTTCCCGGTTTTTGAAAACAGTAGCAGAAGCCTGGTTTTTTCTTTAGAGGAAATGAAAGCAATTAAAGAACTGTTTCCCGGAGCTTATCTTGAAAAATCGGAGGCAACCTACGCCCATTTTATAAAAGAAAGCAAAAAACATCCTATACTGCATCTTTCTACACATGCTTCGTCCGGTACTGTCGACGTTCCTGCTACTATTTCTTTTTACAATCAGGATATAGTATACAGCGATTTGTATTCGTTAGATATCCATCCGGATTTGGTAGTATTGAGCGCCTGCGAAACCGGAATAGGAAAATTATACAGAGGAGAAGGCGCAATAAGCATTGCCAGAGGATTCCAGAATGCAGGTGCTGAAAATCTGTTGTTTTCTTTATGGAAAGTAAATGATTTTACGACTTCCCTGCTTATGAAAAACTTTTATACCCATTATAAAAAAGGCAATAGTTACTCAATTGCAAACCATAAGGCAAAAATGAAATTCCTGAATGACAAGGCTATCCCTAATGGCAAAAAATCGCCTTATTATTGGAGTGCTTTTGTTTTTTACGGGGAAGTTTCAGAAGATACTTCCTGCAACTATTGGTATTTGTTTGGCGGAGCGCTCATTATTCTTTCCTGTTTGATTGTACTCCAAAGGCAGAAAAAGAGCTAAAAAAAACCCAGCTAAAAAGCTGGGATTTTTTTTATTTAGGCTCTTCCATTTTGAAAGTTTCCATGAATTTTGTTGTATAATTTCCTTCTACATAAGCCGGATCATCCATTAGCTGTCTGTGGAAAGGAATTGTCGTCTTAATTCCTTCGATTACGAATTCGTCAAGTGCACGTTTCATTTTGCTGATTGCCTCTTCTCTTGTCTGAGCAGTAGTAATCAATTTTGCAATCATAGAATCGTAGTTTGGCGGAATTGTATATCCGGAATAAACGTGAGTATCCAAACGAACTCCATGGCCGCCAGGCGTATGCAATGTCGTAATTTTTCCTGGTGACGGTCTGAAATCGTTATACGGGTCTTCTGCATTGATTCGGCATTCGATAGCATGCAACTGTGGCAGGTAGTTTTTCCCTGAAATTGGCACACCGGCAGCAACCAAAATCTGCTCGCGAATCAAGTCATAATCAATAACCTGTTCTGTAATTGGGTGCTCTACCTGAATACGGGTATTCATTTCCATAAAGTAGAAATTTCTGTGTTTGTCAACCAGGAATTCTACTGTTCCGGCACCTTCATACTTAATATATTCTGCAGCTTTCACAGCAGCTTCTCCCATTTTTTGACGAAGTTCATCTGTCATGAACGGAGAAGGCGTTTCTTCTGTTAATTTTTGGTGGCGTCTTTGAACAGAACAATCTCTTTCAGAAAGGTGGCACGCTTTACCGTAAGCATCACCCACAACCTGAATTTCGATATGGCGAGGCTCTTCAATCAGTTTCTCCATATACATTCCGTCATTTCCAAATGACGCAGCAGCTTCCTGACGGGCACCTTCCCAGGCTTTTAGAAGGTCTTCTTCTTTCCAAACCGCTCTCATTCCTTTTCCTCCACCTCCGGCAGTAGCCTTAAGCATTACAGGATAGCCAAATTCTTTAGCCAGTTTTTTAGTCTGCTCATAAGATTCAAGCAAACCTTCAGAACCTGGAATGGTTGGAACTCCTGCAGCTTTCATTGTTGCTTTGGCAGTAGCCTTATCTCCCATCTTTTCAATCATTTCAGGAGAAGCACCAATAAACTTGATTCCGTGCTCCTGACAGATTTTTGAAAATTTTGCATTTTCAGAAAGGAAACCATATCCCGGGTGGATAGCATCTGCATTTGTAATTTCTGCAGCCGCTATAATATTAGACATTTTCAAGTAAGACAGGTTACTTGGTGGTGGGCCTATACAAACAGCTTCATCAGCAAAACGAACGTGAAGACTTTCTGCATCTGCTGTGGAATAAACGGCTACCGTTTTGATACCCATTTCTCTACAGGTTCTAATAACACGAAGTGCTATTTCTCCCCTGTTTGCGATTAATATTTTTTTAAACATCTTATTTTGGTTAGATAATTAGACAATTTGGATGGTTTAGATTTTTAGATTGTAATTCTGGTCAAATCTGCAATCTAAAAATCTGCAATCTAAAATCTAAATTTAGGATGGATCAACTAAGAATAATGGCTGGTCAAATTCTACCGGAGATGCATCATCTACCAATACTTTTACAATTTTTCCAGAAACTTCTGATTCGATTTCGTTGAAAAGCTTCATCGCTTCGATAACGCAAACTACATCACCTTTTGAAATAGTGCTTCCAACTTCTACGAAAGGAGCTTTGTCTGGCGAAGGTTTTCTATATAATGTTCCAATAATTGGAGACTTAACGGTAACATATTTTGAAGTGTCTTCATCTGATGAAGGAGCGGCTGGCGCTGAAGGAGCAGCCGGAGCAACAGGTTGTGGCATTGCTGCTTGCGGTAGTGCATGGCTGATAGGTGCCTGCTGGATGTAAGTTGTAGTTTCAGAGGATCCTCCTTCTGTAGTTTTGATTGTGATCTTAAAATCATCCATCTCCAATTTTACTTCAGTAGCTCCCGATTTTGCTACAAACTTAATCAAGTTTTGAATTTCTCTAATATCCATGATATTCGATTTTAGGTTTTAGTTTTATTGTTTGTCGTATGCCCATTTCATATAGATAGATCCCCATGTGAATCCACCACCAAATGCAGCAAATATTAAATTATCTCCTTTTTTGAATTGCTTCTCGAAGTCGTTCAGAAGCAATGGCAGTGTACCTGAAGTGGTGTTGCCATATTTTTGAATATTAACGAGTACTTTGGATTCATCCAGACCCATTCTGTGTGCCGTAGCGTCAATAATACGCTTGTTTGCCTGATGGGCCACCAGCCAATCGACATCATCCTTGGTAAGGTTGTTGCGCTCCATTATTTTTTCGCTGACGTCTGCCATTCCTGAAACGGCATATTTGAAAACGGTTTTCCCGTCCTGAAAAACATAGTGTTGTCTGTTTTCAACTGTTTCTTTTGATGCCGGAAGTAAAGATCCCCCTGCTTCAATTTTCAAGAATTCGCGGCCTATACCGTCACTTCTTAAATACTGATCCTGAAAACCAAGTCCTTCATAATTTGGTTCGAACAATACGGCTCCTGCTCCATCACCAAAAATGATGCATGTTGCGCGGTCTGTATAGTCTATTATAGAAGACATCTTGTCTGCACCAATCAATAAAACTTTTTTGTATCTTCCTGATTCGATGTATGCTGCTGCGGTTGACATTCCGTATAAGAAACTGGAACAGGCAGCCTGCAGATCATAAGCAAAAGCATTGACTGCACCAATTTGCGAAGCAACATAAACGGCTGTTGCAGCCACAGGCATATCAGGGGTTGTAGTTCCCAGCAATACTAAGTCAATTTCTGCCGGGTTAATATTGTTTTTAGCAATTAAATCTTCTGCAGCTTTAATGGCCAGGTAAGATGTTCCTTTCGTATCATCTTTTAAAATGCGTCTTTCTTTAATTCCTGTACGAGAGGTAATCCATTCGTCATTCGTATCGACCAACGTCTCAAGTACTTTATTTGAAAGCACAAAATCAGGCACATAGGCACCAACAGCGGTAATTGCGGCTGTGATTGTATTCATATTATTTTTTAATAATTTCTTCCCGAAAATTAGTGTTTCGAAAAGAGGTGGAAATTACAAAAAAAATCTAAAACATACCTTCTTGCAATCTGTTATTTATCAATAAATTATAAATAACAAAAAAACTCCCACAACGTGAGAGTTCGATTTTTTACTGCAAAATTGTATTAAGCAACAGCTTCTTGCTTATCAATTACTACTTGACCTCTGTAGTACATCTTACCTTCATGCCAGTAAGCTCTGTGGTATAAATGCGCCTCTCCAGTCACTGGGCATGTAGCGATTTGAGGAACAGATGCTTTATAGTGTGTTCTTCTTTTATCTCTTCTTGTTTTCGAGGTCTTTCTCTTTGGATGTGCCATTTTACTATATTATTTATCCGTTAATAGTTTTTTTAATTGATCCCATCTGGGATCTGTCTCTTCTTGTTTTGCATCAGCTTTTTGTTCTTTCGCATTGACTTTCAATTCATCCAGCTTGTCAAGGATATCGGTTTTTAACGTACCGTCCTTCACACCCGGATGGATTCTTTTTAGAGGAATGGAAAGCGCAATCATTTCGTAGATATATTGCGAAATATCTACCTGATGCTCGCCATGAGGCAAAATGAGCAATTCTTCATTGTCATTATTAAAAGCTTCTCCAAACTGGACAATAAGATTGATTTTTCCTTTAACCGGCAAATCAAACATCTCATTAGTCAAATCACAAGGCACATGAATAGTACCTTTGTGTTTGAAATGAAGCTCAAGCATAGTGCTTTTTTTCTCTAAAACTACATTGACTTTGATATCACAACTCTCAAACTCGTCATAACCAAAGTCTTCAAAGAACTTTTTATTTATTTGATATTCAAACTGATGTTTTCCTAACTTTAATCCTATAAAAGGAATTAAAAACTCATTACTTACTCTCATCTTAACAACAATTTGCCCTAAACTTCGGGAGTGCAAAGATATAAAATAATTACAATTCCAAAAGCGTTATAAACATTTTTTTGTTTATAAGTGTTTTTCTTTTATTTTTAAGGGTTTCTCCGTCATGGCCGCATATTCATTTCTGGAATGGAATATATCAATAGCCAGATAAACGGCTTCTTTAAATGAATTATAATCTGCAATTCCTTTACCTGCAATATCATAAGCCGTTCCGTGATCCGGAGAGGTTCTGATTTTATTTAATCCCGCCGTATAATTCACTCCTTTTCCAAAAGAAAGGGTTTTGAAAGGAATAAGACCCTGGTCATGATATGTTGCTATTACCGCATCGAACTTTTCATATTGTCCGCTTCCAAAAAAACCATCAGCCGCATAAGGACCGAAAGCAAGAGTCCCGCTTTCAAACAGCTTTTTGATTGCCGGCCTTAAAATTTCATCATCTTCTTTCCCAATTACTCCTCCGTCTCCGGCATGGGGATTTAATCCCAAAACTGCTATTTTGGGCTTGCTTATGCTGAAATCCTGTATAAGCGATTTTTTTATTGTCTCAATTTTACTTTTAATCAGCGCTTCTGTAAGATGGGAAGCCACTTCATTTACCGGAACATGATCTGTAATCAGTCCAACACGCAAATCGTCCTGAACCATCAGCATAAGGGCATCACCTTCCAATTCCTGATTGAGATAATCTGTATGACCCGGAAACTTAAATTCCTCAGACTGTATGTTGTATTTATTAATAGGTGCTGTAACCAAAACATCAATCTGCCCGTCTTTTAAAGCGTTTGTAGCTGCCACGAATGATTTTATAGCATACTTCCCTACATTTTCATCGTTGACTCCATATTCAATAGTAACGCTTTCTTTCCAGACATTCAGCACATTGATTTTTCCGGGTAGCAACTGCTCTATCTTGTCGATACCATGAAGCGCTATTGTAGCATCAAGGTTTTTCTTAGCAAAGGACATTATTTTCACGTTGGCAAAAATAACCGGAGTACAAAGCTCAAGCATTCGGGTATCTTCGAAAGTTTTTAGGATAATCTCGCTTCCAATACCGTTCAAATCCCCTACTGAAATTCCAACGATTATATTTTCTGCTTTTTTCATAATGCTTGCTCCTTATTTATTGCTAATTTTGAAGTGCAAATTTAGTAAAATAAAACCAGAATGTTTACAGGAATAATAGAAACCCTCGGCACAATCAAAGACCTGCGTAAAGAGGGAGAAAACATACACATTACGCTTTCCTCATCAGTCACCCACGAACTTAAAATCGACCAAAGCGTCTCGCATAACGGCGTGTGTCTGACTGTTGTAGGAATTTCAAACGACCAATATACGGTTACCGCTATCAAAGAATCTATCGATAAGACAAATATAGGCGAGTGGAAAATTGGCGACCAGGTTAATTTAGAACGTGCCATGAGACTTGGCGACAGATTGGACGGACATATCGTACAAGGACATGTTGACCAGACCGGAACCTGCATCTCCATTGAAGAAGCAGACGGAAGCTGGTATTATACATTTGAATATGACCCGAAGCTAAGCAACATTACAATAGAAAAAGGTTCCATTACCGTAAACGGAGTAAGCCTGACTGTTGTAAATTCCCAAAAAAATGCATTTAGTGTTGCCATTATCCCCTATACGTATGAACACACCAATTTCAAAAATTTTGAAGTCGGCACAAAAATCAACCTTGAATTTGATGTTATAGGAAAATATGTCTCACGACTACACACCAATTAGCATAAAAACAAAAAACTCCGATTTACATCGGAGTTTTTTTATTTGTATTTGATATTTTAAATCTAAAAAAAGCAAATGCCAGACCTATCACCAATAAAACCAGAATCCCATTATCGATGGGAAGACCAATTGGCGTTGGGCCTGTGGGCGGCGGTGGCGGCGGTTCATTATCTGCAAAACAATTTGCAACTGAAAACAAAATAACCGCAAGACTTATCATTGGGTTTGGGACAATCCTCATAGGCTGTAAAAGTAAATAAAAAATCTTTTTATCAAAATATTTTGCCAAAGAAAAATATCCTTTTATATATCTACAAAAATCACACTGTCAAATTCTTAAATACTCTATATTTTTCATCAAAATCTGGGAAATAAGCAAAAAATTCCATTTTATTTTTTTAAGAATTCCTCACTCTTCTACAGGCTCATCTAATTTCAGAAGACCAGGTATTCACAAAAAATTCCCGCCAGAATGGTTCCGGCTATAAGAGCAAGCCAAAATACATCAAGCCACTTTTCCATAAAAAAGGAGTCAATGCTCACACAATATGAAGGGCTGTGCTTACTTATAAATTCATCATCCAAACATTAATATCTTCTTCTGAAGGAATGGAAAGCTTTTTGCGCAACCTGTATTTCTTAGCTTCCACCGCCCTGATGGAAGAATTGGTGAATTGCGCAATTTCTTTGGTAGAAAGATCCAGTTTCAGGAAAGCACATAATTTTTGTTCTCCGGCAATGAGTCCGGGATTAATCTTGTTCAGTTTTTTATAAAAATCCGGATAGGTTTCTTTAAACAACATTAAAAAGGACGGATCATTGGAACTGGCAAGATGGCGTATCTTTTTTAAGTGTGCCTCATCTTTTTGCAGCAAAGTAAACATTGTGATGGAATCCTCAACTTCCGCCTGCAATCGCGCGTTATTTGCCTTTTCTTTTTGGAACTTCCTGTAAATATGAATTAATATCATAATCAGCAACAGGACAAATATTGCTGAAAAAATAAGTGTCCGTTTCGAGTTTCCATCAACATCGGCAATAATGTTACCATCTTCCATTGAAGCAGTCTGCATCTGTACGTCTTCTTTTTGATTCTTTTTGACGCTGTCATTTAACTCATTATAGAGGAGAAGATAGTTTTCAGCATTTTTAGTGTCGCGAACTGCCTCATAGGATTTTGAAATCCCCAGATAAAGCGATTTAAGCGCATAAACATCATTTATGGCTTTGGCAACACCAATACCTTTTTCGAAATAATCAATTGACTGTTTGTATTTTTTTTTGGAGTAATTAAGACTGCCTAAATCACACAAAGTATTGGCCTTAACAGCTTCATGATTGACAGAATTTGCCAATTGCAGTGCCCTGTCGAGATAAAATTCTGCCGAATCCAATTGTTTTGCTCTTAAAAAACTGGAACCTACATTGGAGCAAGCCAGGGAAAGTGTCTTATTCCTCAACGGATTGTTGAGCACCATTTTCTGAAATTCCTGATAGCCTTTTCTATAATAAAAGGCTACGGAATCTGTTTCTCCACCATTTTCATCCAAATTAAAAGCGATATCATTATAAAGCACACCAAGTCTTGAGCTTTTGACTTCTTTATCTGTAAGGTTTTGGGCAAAACGGATTGCTTTCCTGAATTGCGCCAATCCTTTATCATAATCGCCGGTTCCGGTAAAGCCTATCCCTTTTAGCCGAAGCGCATCGGAAATTAATTTGGTATCGGAAATTTCAATGGCTAGTTTTTCTGCTGCTGTAGCATTTTTAAGCACATCCTCATATTTAGCCAATTCATGCTGTTTCCGGCTGGCAATCAGCAATCCTTGCGCCATGCCTTTTTTGTAGCCAATTTTTTTGGAATCATCATAAGCTTTAAGACTTAATGTTACCCCATAAGCAGCATCTTTAATTTCAAGCTGTTCCGCAACCAGCAGTAAGCTGTCAATCTGGGGCTGATTAAAACTCTGACCAAAGCTTTTGCCTAACGACAGAAAAAAAATGAAAAGTGGGAGGTATTTGTTCTTTTTCATAAATATAGAAAGGCACTTGTGCTGGGCTTTAGTTTTTAATCAATCCATATTTGAGGGCAGACAAAATAAGTAAATATTTATTATATCATAAAAAACGCATTTTCACAACAAAACAATATAAAAACTAATAAATATTTGACCTTTAAATAGTTTTAAGAGAAAAATCACAACTATACAACCATTAAAGTTATAATATATTTAAAAAAGAAACCTTTTTGAAACAAAAAATAATTTTATTAACCGAATACTCTATTATAAGCAACTATTTTTACAAAGAGCCACAAGCAATAGAAAAAGTCTTTAAGTAAGGAAATTGGGAAAAGATAAAAATTGCAGAAATAAAAAATAAGGAGGGTGACATAAACCAAGAACATATTTTCCCCTAAAATAACACTTATGGGTCACCCTCCTCTCAAAAATTACCGCATTGACCTACCACCAATCAATGTTAAAGCTATGTCACTTTAGTTGGTAATTTATTTTCATCTTGCTAAACAAGATATTTCTTTATTCATAACAATTTTTACGGCTTCTATGGTGAACCATAGAAAGGAATTTTCTATCAGTAAAAATTTATAGAATTTGTAGATTGTTCTTCGGCAGATTTGGGATTTGAAGAATTGTAATTATTAAGAACCCTGAAGTCCTCTTGTAAAGCGATAGGACAAATAAAAGACGGAAAATCAAATTATGAAAAAAAACGCCTACTCACATCTACTCAAGCCTTAAAAAAACACGCAAAATTCTGTTTATCAAAATATTAAAATTTTAAATTTATTTAAAATGAGTAGTAAAAAAACAGAAACAACAAGATTACGAGTAACAAATAAGTACTTTTTTGGTGTGTCCCGTTTGTTAATCACATCCGCTTTTTGTCAAAATACGGCATCTTTTACCTAAAAAGTATTTTTCAGGCAGCCAACACAAGAATCCGCATCCAACTGGCAATAACGATTAGGCCGGTTTTAAACGTCGTTTTTAATCTTAGAATTATTTTTTACCATACCCCTTTAAGATGTGTTTTTCCACCATATGTTTAGTAATAGGCTTCAGTTGTTTTCGGGTTATGGGATGTACACCACCATACGAAAAAAATTCGTATTTGCCGTTTTGTTTGATATACCAAATCATGGGTCTGTCATTAATAAAAAAAGTAGTGGTATCGCAAATTTCTATTCTTTTAAAATTCTCCAGAATATCTTTATTGAAAGCTATTACATTATCATAACTTTTTTCACCAAAAGCACGGCTATCATCACAATCTATTCTTTCATAATGATCTCCTTTCCAAATCATGCATTTGTCATCAAAAACATCCTTCACGAAAATTGTTAAAAAAAAAATTGCAGCAAAAGAAACCAGGGCAAACAGCATCCTTTTTGACAAAGGTGACCTGACTGTCAATTGATAATCATTCTCAACAGGTTTGGAGATTGCCATCCTTTCAGCAAAATATTCTCTGTTTGGAACTTCTTTATTGGCAATAGGGTTTTTGGAGTTTGCAATATCCAAAGCGCAATGCGTGTCAAGAAACTTAGTATATGGTCTCTGTTTAAAATCAACCAAAACCGCAATGAGGTTGGCGCTTCTGTAATCTTTTAGATTGGTTCCCAGCTTCAGGAAAGTGCTTAAAGGTTTAAATTTTTCTGTGTCAAAATTCTTAATCCATTTCGCAATGTCTTCATCAGACTTAAAAGAGAAGAAATGACGGAAGATTGTCAAATCTGAAAACCTCATTTCGTCTTCACTAATTAGCAGGCATAGCCTTTTTAGATTTGCGGGAGTGGGATCTAAAAGCAAATCAGCAAATTTCCCCATTTTTTCTTCTTCATATCGGGTTATGATGGCCTTTTTATATTCTTCAAAATTATTTTTCATAGTTATTAAATCAGAATTAATTGGAATCAATCGGAATTATCGGAATCATCGGAATTCCCTTGCTATCACCAGCAAAAACCACATTTACTTTGCCTCAGAAATCAGTTCTGTCCTAACATGCATTTAGGACAAATGTACAAAACTGATTTTACCTCAGTGTTGCCAGATCAGGATGGTACGACCATTCGGGAAGTATGATCTACTCTTCTGTTTTGGCACGCTGAACTTCCCAAAAAACAGGGCTACCACCCCATTAAAAAAAGACGGATTAAGATTTCAGAACCCCTCTGAAAGCAATCCCCTATGTCAAACTTTTTAATTCAAAAGAGATGAAAAAATTAATCCTGGCTTTGGCTATTTTAGCCTCAAGCACCCTGTTTATCTCCTGTACAGCAGATGACACAACAGATGAAGCCAATAAAATGACCTTGCAAGCTGACGAAAGTGGCGGTAATAATACGACAACAACTACAAAACCACCTCCACCACCCTTGAATCCAAGGCCATAGACTAAAAAACAGTAATAAAAAAAAGTTTTTGTAAAACACTTTTAGTATTTTCGGGGAAATATTCTTCTATGAAGCATTACTCCCCGATTTTGCTTTTTTTCATGACATTGATTTTCATTTCATGTGGAAAAAATATGCCTGTAAAAAAAGGGAGTACCGCAACTGACAGCCTTGAGCATTACATAAAACTTTCTTATGACAGTAAATTTTCACAAGAAAGGCAAAGAGTTTTTAGCAACAAAGCCTATAAAATTGGAATGGAATCCGGCAACGATTCTTTGCTTTACAAAGGACTGTACACCAAAATAGAACATGATCTTACCTATATCAGACAGTTCCAGATATTATCTCAGCAGGCTCAAAAAACTGGCGCTGAATACCAAAAAGCAAGCAGCTCTTGGAGGATATTATTATCTCTACGCTTCCTATTTTTCACCCATAAACATTGACAGCAGTTTTTCGTATTACGACCGTTCGAAAACAGAATATTTGAAAGCAAATGACAGCATGCGGGCTGGATACAGCTTATTGATGATGACCGACCTGCAGCGAATCTCTTCTGATTATTATGGGGCCGAAACGACTGCTACAGCAGCTCTTGCCTGCTTAAAAAACTCAGGAGAAGAGTCTTATCTTGTGGCTGTCTATAATTATCTGGGCATGTCATACAAACAGCTCTTTAATTATGAAAATGCTTTAAAATATTACAGCAAGGCCTATGAAATCACAAAGGATTCTCTTTCTAAAGATGCTGTAATGAATAATATAGCCCTTATCTATATGGACCAGAAGGAATATGCCAAGGCTATAAAAATACTCAGGGGGCTGGTTTTCAAAAAAAGGTCAGATACAGACATCGAATTCAAAGCCAAAGCTATGGACAATCTGGGGTATTCTTATTTTCTGTCAGGAGACAAAAGAGGTCATGAATATATGCTACAGTCATTGCGGCTAAAAGATTCCATTAAGGATGAATTTGGATTATTGGCAAGCTGCCTGCACCTTTCGGAGTATTATCTCAACCAAAATCCGAAAACGGCAAGGAACTATGCAGAAAGAGCCTATAGTTTAGCCAATAAACTAAAGAATACTGATGACAAACTGGATGCTATTAAATTCCTTTCAAAAACTGCCGCCTCCAAGCAAGAATCTGACAGGTTGTTTTCAGAATACACCAAACTGAATGACAGCATCAGGGTTGTACGCCAAAAGGCTAAAAATCAGTTTGCAAAGGTTCGTTATGATTCAAAACAGGCAGAAGAAGATTTGCTTAAATACCAGGCAGAAAATGCAGAAAACAAATTAAAAGCAGAAAAAGCAAAACGAAGGAACGAACTTTTATTATTGACAATATCATTTCTTGTACTTGTAGGAGTGCTTTTCTATAGACTGTTAAAGTCAAGACACGAAAAAGAAAAGTTTCAGGAAGCCTATAATACAGAAACCCGGATTGCAAAAAAAGTACACGACGAACTGGCCAATGACGTATATAACGCCATGACATTTGCCTCTACTCAGAATTTAGAAAGACCGGAAAAAAAAGAAGCCCTTATCCATTCGCTCGACAGCGTCTATTTAAGAACCCGGGATATCTCAAGAGAAAACAGCCCT
Source organism: Flavobacterium sp. 38-13 (assembly GCF_001899155.1). Classification (NCBI taxonomy): domain Bacteria; kingdom Pseudomonadati; phylum Bacteroidota; class Flavobacteriia; order Flavobacteriales; family Flavobacteriaceae; genus Flavobacterium; species Flavobacterium sp. 38-13. Next base: position 61,644 of record NZ_MKVG01000021.1, on the reverse strand, counting down.
ATTGAATTGGGAGAGAATTTCCCAAATCAGTTAAAAATAATGCTTTCAGAATATCAAAACCAATCACTTAACGTATTAATAAAAGATATTGACTCCATTGATTGGATGAAGATTGACGAAAACAAAAAACTAGTGACCTACAGGGTGCTCCAGGAGTTAATGGTCAACATGAAAAAGCATAGCCAGGCCACATTAGCCGTGATTGATTTTTCAAGTACCGACAAAAAAATCCAGATCCAATATTCGGATAACGGAATAGGAATGCCTTTCGGAAAAACTATTTTAAAAAATGGCCTCCAAAATGTGGAAAACCGTATAAAAAGCATTCGGGGAACGCTTATTTTTGACATACAGACAAATAGAGGAGTAAAGCTTTCTTTTGGCTATCCTGTTTAAAATTTAACACACCTACCATGTTTAGAAAAATTTTAGTTGCAGAAGACATTGACAGCATCCACGCTGCTGTAATTTCACAGCTTGACCAGCTAACACACGCAGAAATTCATCAGGCAAAATATTGCGATGAAGCCTATCTAAAGGTAAAAAAGGCATTATTAGATGGCGAACCTTATGATTTGCTCATAACAGATCTCTCCTTTAAGCAGGACCATCGTGATACTGTACTGGAAACTGGCGAAGACCTCATCAAGAGTGTCAAAGAAACCCAACCTGAAATAAAGGTCATAGCCTATTCTATAGAAGACCGTTCTTATAAAATAAAAGCCCTGTTCGAAGAATGCGGTATTAACGGTTATGTCTCGAAAGGACGTGAAGGTTCAAAAGAGCTCGAAAAAGCGGTAATTGCCCTGGCTGGAACTACAGAAAACTATGTGCCGGCTCCGCTGTCCAACATATTCCAGGCAAATAACATTATTGAAATCGAAGAATACGACCTGAAGCTTATTAAATACCTGTCAATTGGCCTGACACAGGATGAAATAGGTGCCAAATTCAAAAAACAAGGCAACGTTCCTTCCAGTAACAGCAGTATTGAGAAAAGAATAAACAAGCTGAAGCTTTATTTCAAGGCAAAAAACACCATACATCTTATCAGTAATGCCAAAGATTTAGGACTCATATAGCCCTTATTGTCCCAAACCTACCATTTTCTAACCGACACAACCCCTGTCGGTTTTTTTATTTCCAACACTTAAAAAAAGCCTAAAAAAATGCCTTTACGGAAAACCGTAAGGAAATGGCCCTTACCGGCAGTAAATTTGAGTATCTAAACTACCACAATAGTAAGCTATGGGATACAAAGCTTTAGTCATTTTGGAATTACCTAATGCCAGCGAGGAACAGAAAAATATTTTTCATACTGTTCTATTAAAGGAGCTTTGGTTTAAAATTCAGAATCTGAATACAGCCTGGGAAATAGCGTTCAACCAAAACTGGTCGCGGGGTAGCGCTATAGAAGCTATAGAAAGCGATTTAAAAAAAGCACAGGAAATCAGTGGCGTAGAGCAAATACAGTACGCTTTACAGCTGGACATCCAACTGGTCGTTAAAAGTTGCCAAACACAACCCTAAGTAGCTTTTCCCTAAATTTAACTCAAACCATCTGCAATTTTTAGTACAAAGTCCAGACTAGTGCTTTCTGTTCCCTGCAAAATACCGGATGCCTTAATAAAATAGGCAAATAACAACACTGTACAAACTGCTGATATTGCAATCAAAAACAGTTTTAGGAAGCGAAAAGAAATCCTTGATTCCTCCTCGACAATTATGGATGCGGAAGTAAAAAAATCTTTCAATATAACGGGGGGGTTTTTAATGAATGATCTATTATAAAAATGGAAATTACAAAATTCCAATCAGTTAGAAAAGAAAAATTTTAAAGAATAAGTAAAATCTTTCAATATATTAGAAATTAAACCTTTTTCTGGTTCAGAAAGGATAATAATTTTCCGAAATTCATTTCTAAAATCAATAAAACAACAATTCTTAATAAAAAAGGTTATGACATATTTTTATATTTGTTATTATACAAATTAACAAACCAATATGAGTAGTTTAGGAACACCAAAAAGATCACTTTTAAAGACAGGAAGAAGTTTTTTTTCAAAAAGCAAAAAGAGGAAGTCAATAATTTATATGTGACTAAAATCTGTAGTAAAACTGATTTGTTTAGATATAAAAGTCAAATTCAAAGTATAATATTTAATATAATCAATATACTTTTAAAAAGGTCACACATAAACATCTGAATAATAATTTTAAATTATTATTATAATACAAATTTAATTAAACATGAATGAATCCTTGAAATTAAGACAAATCTTAAACAACTCTAAAATAGGGCTTTTAGACAAGGTTAACTTTGTAAAAACAGAAATCAAACCTATAGATTTCTTTAAAACTTTCAATAATAATAGAATTTTAAAACAAGTACTAAATAAAAATCTATTCCCTCAAAAACTTGATCATATTAAGATTAACGAACCGTTTAATTTTACCAATAATTTTGAAGCTGAATTTCAATGGGTAGCAACGAAAATTTTATTTAACACTGAGCAGATAAATCAATTTGTAACATTAAAAGAAGATTTTGAAATAGCAATTCTGAAAAATGAGTATGAAAAAGCAAAAAATATAGTTGAAAAAACCATTTCCAATTATGGGCATAGTCTATGGTCAATAGAATCAGAATTACATATTGCCGAAGATGAAATAGGTTCAAGTGAAAATTGGCAAAAATTGTCAAACTATTTAAGAACTATAGATAATCCTTTCTATGAGTTTTGTATTAATGCAAGTAGTAAAAAAATCGAGAATTCAATATCCTTTGAAAGCTATGTAAACCAAGTTCAAAATGATATTGATATTATCAATGCTAATATTTTGATAAAAGATTTTTTTGTTTTTAACAATTTTAAATTAGCAAATTATAATTATGATTTTTCAGATTTAAGAAGTGTCATATATATAAGTAATCTATTCAGCATATTTGACCAATATAATACAATAATAGATATAATCATTTTCAATTTAAACAATAAAGAAGTCATATACAATGCCACTTTTAAATCATTTATTTCAAAACTAATTGCAACAGGAAATACTGATTCGAGAGTAATAAACATTAATAATTATCTATCTCAAGACCACTTTATTGAAAATAAAAACTGGGTACGCATTAATGAGATATTCGAAACATATTATGAAGGAAACTTTGTACAAGCACTTCAGTCAAGTAAAGATTTTATATTAGAATACCCTTTAGAATTTGAAGTGTATGAGATTTACACTAAGTCATTAATTAACTTAAATAAGAATTTTGAATCCATTGACATAAAGCCTGTTAGCTCCATCTTGTTTGACATATATAATTTTCTGCAATTCAAAAAGGAATACGAGAAATATGGGAAAAAATTATTGAAGCATGCTCTTAAATATTCAAATTCCATATTAGGCTTTCAAATTATGGAATTTTTATCAAATATAGACAACAACAAAACTAACTTGCTCAAATATTCATTTTATTCTAATACATATAAAATAACAACACAAAAAATTGAAAATAATTTTTCAGAAGAATTAGATCAATATTTTAACAGATACAATTACTATAGTTATAAAAAAATACTGCATGGCATAAAGAATGCCGAATACAATAAATTTAAAACCAAAGATATATTGCTACAAATTAATGCAGAAGTAACTCATCTTTATAATAATAAAGATTTTATCAAAGTAATTAATACAATAAAAAAACAAAAATCAGCATGTATTTCAATAAATTATTACAAAGAAAGATTTATCTTTTTTTTATTCAATTCCTATTTAGGAGAAAATAATATCGTAGAGGCATTAAATTTATTTGGGACGCTCTTTTTTGATGATGAAACTTTTTATTTAAAAATAAATTTCAGAGAATTATATGATCAAACTTTTAAAGAAGAAAATAAATTCAAATATGTTGATAATATAAACTCATTAATTCTTGCTTCGTTATATCAATCTGAATATAATTTATATGAAATTTTAGATGAATTCTTATGTTCACAAAATTATGACATACAAGATATAATAAACCTAAAGGATATAAAACAGGACGTTATTGTTTATTTATTACACAAAATTTGCACAATCGATACTATTAAATACTTTTTTGGACGTATAAATGATGCCGAAGAATTCAGATTGAATATTTTGTCTCATTTGATTAAAATTGACGAAATTAACAAAAAATCTTATCAGGAAGAAGTTGATGAAATTAATAAAAAGATTTCTGTTAGAAATGTTATCAAAGAAGTAAACAAGGGACGATTATTCGTTGATATTGATAAACTTAAAGAACAACTAATTGAAAAGTATAATGATGACTTTAATCGACTGTTAAGAATAGTTGGGGAAAAGAAAAACAATAATTTAGTTGGCTTTAATGCATCAAAGCCAAGAAATTGGGAAACTTCATTAAAAGAGCAAATCCAAGATGATCTCAATAGCTACAATGAGGCTGATTTTATAGCTTTTAAAAATATTTACTACGAAGTCCGTGAACAATTTTTATTCAGTAAAGAATATGGCTTAGACAGTAGTTTAAGCACCCGAATTCGTCATGGTGCTTTAGAGAATCAAATTAGAAGTGTTTTTGAAAATCTAAATTTAGTTACAACAAAATTAGCTGGCGAATATATTGATTCTGAATATTGGAATTCTCAAAATTTAGATTTTGAGAATTTACAAGTTATACAAAATCAAATAAAATCATTTAGCAAATCAGTAGATGAATTAAGCAGTGCACTCAAAAACAACATAATCCAAATATCTCATGAAAAAATAAACAACGTTTATGCCGGCTTCAATTATGGCACTAACGATGAAAAATTATATATGTTTTATCTTGAGTTTTTTGATAAATTTCAATCTACAGAAGAAACAATTGACTTATTATTAAATCATTTATCAACAACAACTAATTTCATAATTTGTTCCGATATAGGAAATTTTTTAAAAGATACAGTTTTCAAGGAATTTGAAAAAATTGTACAGCAATTTATATCTCAATTGCCTAATAATTTACCAAATGAAATTTACTTACTGGAGAAACTTAATCAATCGCTAACAAATCTCCAATTTTCTCTAGATGAAATAAGTGAATGGTTTTGGCTAGAAACCTCATCTTCATCACAATTATTATTACTTGAAGATGTAATTAATGCTAGTATAGAAATAACCCAAAGATTATATAATACAATACAAATAGATTATGACTTACGCATTAATGAAAAACAAATGTTAGTATACAGTAGCCTAATTTATGTTTTCAATATTCTCTTTTCAAATGCGATTATTCATTCAGGTTTAGATGAAACTATAAAAATTGAAATAGACGTAAGCGTATTCGAAGAAAAATACGTAAGAATTGATGTTAAAAACAACTTTTCATCAAATAATAATTTAAATAGTAAAAATTTAAAAGAAGTAAAGGAAAATTGGACTGATTTAAAAAATATTGAGCGCTCTAATGTTGAGGGAGAAAGTGGTTTTCATAAAATTAAAAGGATTATGATATATGAAGCAAAATGCATCACTGACAAATTTGATTACGAAATTACAGACAACCATGTTAATATATCCTTATTTTTAATCTATAACAAGACATAAACAATGAAAATACTGATAATCGAAGATGATAAAATTAAAATTGAAAAATTAACCAATCTTCTCCATAATTATAGCTATGAATTAAAAGAATCTTTTCAATCAGGATTAGAAGCATTAAGAAATAATAAATATGACCTATTAATTCTTGACATGACAATACCCCTTTGGGAAAAAGAAAATAATGACATTAATCAAAATTATGAGCAATTTGGAGGAGAAAGAATATTACGAGAAATGAAACGAAAAAAAATTATTGTCCCCGTAATTTTATTCACAATGTTCGATAAATTTCCAATTGCTAATGATGTGATGACTTTCGAAGAAATTTCAGCTAAATATAAAGAAAACTTTTATTTTTATATTGATGCTGTATATTATGATTCTAGAAATGACGATTGGAAAAACAATTTATTAAGTTTAATCGAAAATATTTAATGATGAACCCTAATATTTCGATTTTGATTGTAGATGATGATATGAATAAAATACAAAATATTATCGCCACAATAAAAGATAAAATTAAAGATGTTCCTTTAAAAATAGATCAGGCAATTAATGTAACTGAATCCAAAGAATATTTAAACAAAAACAAGTATCATTTATTGATTTCTGATTTACAAATGCCATTATATGAAAATGGGGAATTATTACAAAATGGGGGAGAAATCTTAATTAAAGAAATTTATAAAAAAAGGAACAAACTAAATGTTCCTTTATATATTATTGGTTTAACTCAACATAAAGAATTTATTTCAAATTTCAACAATCTTTGGAAAGTACTATTTTACAGCATGTCAGAAGAAGGCTGGAAAATATATCTACGAGATTTAATTTTCCATATTGAATTAATAAAATCAAACTTAGTTCAACATCTTATTGAAACTATTTATGTTGAAGGTATAAATGATTTTAAATTACTACAAAAAACAACAGAATTATATTTTCCAAATCAATTAACAAAATTCAAAATAGACTATCTAGAATATGGTGGAGGAATTAATTGGGTAGAAAGGAGAATACTAATATGGAGTAAATCCCTCAATAAAAAAGATGACCAAACCCCATTAAAAGCGATTGGATTATTCGACAATGACCCACCAGGATTGAAATCTATCAACAATTTAGAACAAAATATTGCACAGGAATCTGCTGAAAGAAAAACCTTTTCAATAATAGCAACTTATCCTAAATATTCTTCGACTCTAAAATCAATAAAATCTAAAGGGATTGACTTTTATACAACTATGGAAGATTTAATAGGAATTGACGTTTGGAAATCTGCAAAAGAAAATAATTGGTTAGAATTGAGAAAAAAAGAGAATTACGTTGGAATTGAGAATATTGATAAAACTATGTTAGCCTCAAAAGGTTTAACCGAAGAAGAAATTTTACAAACCTTATATAAAGTTAGTGATAAGTATAAAAACAATTTCACAAACTTAGCTCTAAAGAATAAGAATGACTTAATCAACATTTCGTATCTTCTAAAAGATTGTATTGAAAAGTTAAAAATCTAATAAATTTTACACAACAATATATTATATAATTCTCCTTTAAAGTTTATATTATCATTTTATTGGATCTCTTTAATCCCCTACATCTTAATTCCATAGCTTTGAGAAACACAAAAAAAATATAATTTGTGAATTCGGAAACATTTTGAACTCCTTAGAAAGTGATTCTAAGAAAAGGCTATAAAAAAAGCCGCAGACAGCATTTGCTATCGGCGGCTTTTTGCGTGGTCCCACCTGGGCTCGAACCAGGGACCACCTGATTATGAGTCAGGTGCTCTAACCAACTGAGCTATAGGACCAGTTAAGAGGTTGCAATATTACTACTAAATTTAATATGTTGCAAATTATTTCACAGGAAACCGATTGTAAACTCCTAAAAAAATAATAGTACATCTATTTATTTTCTGCCAACTCTTTCGATTTGAAACTTTTATTTTATTTCCTGGCACAGTTCAACTAAAACTCCGTTGGTGCCCTTTGGGTGTAAAAATGCCACCAGTTTATTATCGGCTCCTTTTTTAGGAACTTCATTCAGAACCGTAAATCCGGAAGACTGCAACCTTTTGATTTCCGCAACAATGTCTTCCACATCAAAGGCAATATGATGGATACCTTCTCCTTTTTTTTCTAAAAATTTGGCAATCGGACTGTCAGGATTGGTTGCTTCCAGCAACTCTATTTTATTGGGCCCATTCATAAAAAAAGAGGTCTTGACACCTTCGCTCTCCACTTCTTCCATTTTATAGGCCGGTGCTCCAAAAAGCTTTTCAAAAAGAAGATTCGATGCTTCTAAATTTTTTACGGCAATGCCAATATGTTCTATTTTTCTCATGTGTATTTCGTTTTATCCTTAGTCTTATGTTATTATCCCAGCAAATATAAAAACTTTATGACTATGGAAGAGTTTGCTCTAAAAGACCCAAAAAACATTTACTTTTAAAAATTTTATCATGAGGAACTTTGCGGCTTTGCGACTTTGCGTGAAAATAACCGCTCGCAAAGTCGCAGAGCCGCAAAATATAAAATGTATTTTGTTTAGTTCCGACATTCTTTATCGTTGTCATTCAGAACCTTTTTGCTACTCTAAAATTAATCGTACTTTTGCAGTATGGAAACGAACAGACAGAAAAAAATAGGAAGTGTGCTCCAAAAAGACCTGGTAGACATCCTTCAAGGCGAAGTGAGAAAAAATGGAATCCCAAATTTGGTGATTTCTGTTTCTAAAGTTAGCGTAACTACAGATTTATCTATTGCAACCGTATATCTTAGCATTTTTCCACCGGAAAAAGGCCCGGAATTATTGGCTGCCATAAAAACGAATACACCGTTAATCAAACACGACCTTTCTCAAAGAGTACGCCTTCAATTGCGAAAAGTACCTAATCTGGTATTTTTTATTGACGACTCACTGGATTATATTGAGAAAATAGACAAGGCTTTAACCGGCCAGGAAAACCCGATTGAAAATCCGGATTTGTTAGAAAAAAGAAAGAAATCATAAATTGAATTTTCCTTTTTACATAGCTCGACGTTACACTGTAAGTTTCAGCAAAAGCAGCGCCATCAATATCATTACGGGCATTGCTTCTCTGGGAATTATTGTAGGCGCGGCAGCTTTGTTTGTAGTGCTTTCTGTTTTTAGCGGATTAAAAGATTTCAGCCTTTCTTTCTCAAATGATTTTGACCCCGACCTTAAAATCACAAGCACATTAGGAAAATCTTTCCTTATCTCGCCCGAACAGGCACAAAAAATCCAAAAAATTGATGGAATTGCCGCCAAAAGCAACATCATTGAAGAACGTGTGCTTTTTTTGTATGAAGGCAAAGAAGTCGTGACCTACCTTAAAGGTGTAGACAGCAGTTATACGGATGTAAATAAAGTACAGAAAAAACTTTATATGGGCGAATGGATGGAACCAAAAACACCGCAAGTGGTTGTGGGTTATGGAATCCACCAAAAACTTTCGCTGGGGTTACTGAGCTATAGCAATCCGTTGGAAGTTTATGTGCCAAAACCCGGTAAAGGAGCCATAAATAATGCCGAACAGGCTTTTAATAAAACTGCCCTGCTTCCTGTTGGCGTATATGCCGTAAGTGAAGAACTGGATGAAAAATATGTTTTTGCCGACCTGAATCTGGCACAGGAATTATTGGAATTCAAGCCTAATCAGGTGACGGGAATTGAGTTCAAATTTAAACCCGGAGCCGACGAATCGGCGATATCTGAGGAACTTCAGAATATCTTTAACCATAAGCTGACTATCAAAAACCGGGCACAATTGAATGATTCTTTATATAAGATGCTGAATACGGAACAGACGGCACTTTATCTTATTTTCACCCTGGTAATTGTACTTACGCTTTTCACATTGGCCGGAGCCATAATCATGCTGATAATTGACAAGAAAAGTAATCTTACCACTTTATACAATTTAGGTGTAGAAGTCAAAAACCTGCGAAAAATCTTCTTGTTTCAAGGCTCCATACTAACGGTAACAGGAGGGCTTATCGGCCTGATATTGGGAATTATCATTGTATTGCTACAGCAAAACTATCAGCTAGTCATGGTTACCCCTTCGATGCCTTATCCTGTGATTTTCAATATTGAGAATCTAATTATTGTTTTGGCCACTATTTTCTCTCTTGGGTTTATCTCTTCACTGATTGCATCGAGCAGAGTCACAAAAAAACTACTTGACTAAAAAAAAATTCTCCCTCCTTGAAAAAATAATTATACATTTGTTGTCTAAATTATTAGAACCATGTTTGTTTTTGTTTTGGCCTAAACCTTTTTAGGCCCGCCTTGATTAGTTATTTTTTTTCGTCACGTTTTTGTGACGCTCACCTACTTATTAAATAATCATGACACAAACAGAACAAAAACAAAGTTTTTTATCCCGTTTATTTATTACAATAAAACAATCGCTTAAAGGCGAAGCTGATTTCGATTATACTTCCGGAAGCATCCGTAAGGCAGTTATTCTTTTAGCCATTCCAATGGTATTGGAAATGATGATGGAATCTGTTTTCGCACTGGTCGACTTATATTTCGTCGGACATCTCGAAAACAGCAGCTTTGCCATACAAACTGTAGGACTTACAGAATCTGTACTCACAGTCATTTATTCCCTGGCTATCGGTTTAAGTATGGCGGCTACGGCCGTTGTTGCCCGAAGGATTGGTGAAAAAGACCCTGTTGCTGCTTCAAAAGCAGGAATGCAGGCCGTTATAATAGCTGTTGCCGTGAATACGGTCATCAGTATTCTTGGCTTATTCTATGCGACGGAAATCCTAATGTTGATGGGAGCTTCACCGGAAGCGGCTCTTCACGGCACTAATTTCATGAGGATTATGATGGGTGGAAGCATCAGCATCGTTTTGCTTTTCCTTATCAATGGTATTTTCCGCGGAGCCGGTAATGCTGCAATAGCCATGAAAAGTCTTTGGCTTGCCAATATCTGCAATATTATTTTTTGTCCTATACTAATCAACGGTTTAGGGCCTATACCTGCATTTGGACTTACGGGAGCAGCTATTGCAACTACGGCCGGAAGAACCATAGGCGTATTGTACCAGTTATACCATCTGTTTAATGGCAAGGGCATTTTAAAAATTGCCGCTTCCTATTTCCTTCCGGATTGGAAACTGATACAAAACACTATCAAAGTAGCAGCACCGGGAGTTTTGCAATTTGTGATTGCTTCCTGCAGCTGGATATTTTTAGCCAATCTTGTTGCTGTAACAGGTGGCGACCACGGGTCGGCCGGATATCAGACCGCATTGAGAATCATGATGTTCTTTATCTTACCTGCCTGGGGATTAAGTAATGCCGCAGCAACATTAGTGGGACAGAATTTAGGCGCAAAACAAATTGAAAGAGCGGAGAAATCTGTTATGCAGACCGCCAAATACAATGTGATATTCATGGCAACCATCATGGCTATTACGCTTTTGGGAGCTGAATATATTGCCGGCTTCTTCACGAATGATTTGGTTGTTAAAGAAATCGCAGTAGAAGCTATCAGAATCATGAGCCTTGGCTATATTTTCTATGGTATTGGTATGGTATTGATAAATACCTTTAACGGTGCAGGCGACACCTGGACTCCAACCTGGATTAATTTCTTCGGCTTCTGGCTTTTCCAGATTCCTTTGGCTTATGTTCTGGCTAAGAAATTAGGCATGGGGCCTACGGGTGTTTTTATGGCTATACCTATTGCTGAAACCGCCATAACAATTGCAGGCTATATACTTTTCAAGAGAGGAAAATGGAAACGTATTGAAGTGTAAAAATTAAATAACCTCAGGATTCATAATCCTGAGGTCATATTTATTACGTTTTATATGCCTACACAAATTGATAGCCTCCAAAAACTTCCTGGATTTCATCCAATGTTTTGAAAAGACCATCAGCATCATCTGTTGTTACTAGTCTTTGCTTATATTCTTTAAATCCGGCTATGCCTTTGAAATAATTAGTATAGTGTCTTCTCATTTCAACAATACCAACACGCTCGCCTTTCCAGTCCATGGACCAGGTCAGGTGATTTCTTGCCGCTTCAACCCTATCTTCCATTGTAGGCTGTGGTAATTTTTCACCCGTTTTAAAGTAATGTTTGATTTCGTTAAAAATCCAAGGGTATCCAATCGCAGCCCGACCAATCATCATACCATCCAATCCAAACCTATTCTTATATTCCAAAGCTTTTTCCGGAGAATCGATATCTCCATTCCCAAAAATGGGCATCGTAATTCTTGGATTGTTTTTGATTCGCTCAATATGTGTCCAGTCGGAATGCCCTTTATACATCTGGGCTCTTGTTCGGGCATGAACTGTCAGGGCCTGTACTCCAACATCCTGTAATCTTTCTGCAACCTCGTCAATATTGATTGAATTTTCATCCCAACCCAACCTTGTTTTTACCGTTACGGGAAGACTGGTGCTTTTAATCACGGCCTTTGTCAGGCGCACCATCAAATCTACATCTTTCAACACTCCGGCACCGGCTCCTTTACATACCACTTTTTTGACAGGACATCCAAAATTAATATCAACCAAATCCGGACGGACAGTTTCTACTATTTTTGCAGAAAGCGCCATTGCTTCCTCATCACCTCCAAAAATCTGAATGCCTACCGGTCTTTCATAATCAAAAATATCCAGTTTTTGACGGCTTTTGATAGCATCACGAATCAAACCTTCTGACGAAATAAATTCACTGTACATCAGGTCTGCTCCATGCAGCTTACACAAACGGCGAAACGGAGGGTCGCTCACGTCTTCCATAGGTGCTAACAACAGGGGAAAATCAGGTAATTCTATTTTGCCAATCTTGACCATCTTCTTCATTTTGCGGCAAAATTACAAAATTTTGATTAATAAAACTTTAAAGCCTTATTCTTCAACAGCAGAACAGTCCTAAACAGAGAGAAAAAAATTCTGGAAATTGAATGCTCCAGAGCGTTCTTTCCAATTGATTTTCAGGACTTCCATAAAGATTTTTTTCATATCCGAAAACTCAATCGGTTTGTTGACGTAGAGATTGGCTCCATTCCGATAGGTCACTTCTTTATCTTTTTCTGAAGAAGAGGTAGAATAGATAACAATGGGAAGGTTTTTATACTCTTCTTTTTTTCGGATTTCAATAAGGCAATCCAGTCCTGAGAGTATGGGCATGTTAAGGTCTAAAAACAGGATGTCGGGAATGACATTTTTATCTTTACCACCGAGATAATCCAGCATTTCTTTTCCTTTGGCAAAAGAAAGCACTGACTTTATTTCACTGAAATCATCGGCTACTTCTTTAAAAAGCAGGTGCTCTTCCTGGTCATCGTCCAAAAGGGCAATGGCTAAATTTTGTTTTTTCATAGTAGGTATTATGTTGGGACATAATGTTTGGGTCTTGTAAAATTAGGAAAAAACTTGATTCCCACCCTATTTAAAACAAAAAAAGACCGCACTTTACAGTACGGCCCCTGTTTTTATTGTTTTCATGACTTATAAAGCAATGAAGCCAGCCTCGCGTCTCTGTTGTAAACATCATCAAAAAAACCAATCATGCCATTTTCATCTGCGAATGCGGTAAAATAAGCAATATAAACCGGAATTTTTTTCTTGAGCGTATAACTGTTTTCTTTTCCGGCATGCATTGCCTTATCTATTTTTTGGGGTGTCCAGTTTTTATCATCTTCCAAAATGGCCACCGCCAAATCTCTCGCTTTTTGCACGCGAACACATCCATGGCTAAATGCCCTGTTTTCTTTATTAAAAAGGCTTTTGGCCGGACTGTCATGGAGGTAGATGTTATTGGAATTAGGAAACATGAATTTCACGAGTCCGAGTGAGTTTTTATTACCCGGTTTCTGGCGAACTCTTCCATTGTTCCATTCCATATTATGGTTTGCCAAATAATTTTTGTCTTTTGCCATTCCAGGCTTTATCTCTTTTTCGATAATGCTTTTCGGGATATTCCAGTAGGGGCTAAAAACGAGATAGCTCATCTGCCCGCTAAAAACAATGGTCTTATTCATTTCTTTTCCTACTACCACATTAGATTCCAATCTCATTTTATTGTCTTTAAAATACCTCATCCTATACGAAGGAATATTAACCGCAATATATTCACCTCCTTTGGTAAGGTCTGTAGAAATCCAGCGGCAGCGCTCCATATTCACCACAATTGCCTTAATTCTTTCCTGTACGGGAACATTCAGGTGCTTTATCAAATCCGGCGTAATCAGGTTGTCCATTTCACGGGAATTTCTTTTTTTGTAGCTCATCAAGGCCTGCAATAGTTCATCGTCGTATTGGCTATTTCCGGAATCCTTACTCAAATCGCCCGAAATAAAAAGTCTTTTTCTGACTTCCACAATTGTTTTGGAACTGTCTCCGGGTTTAAGCGACTTGACACCCGCTTCCATTTCAATTGTACCCCAACCGCCTTTTTCTTCTATTTCGGTATATTTCTGCAATCCTTTTTTCAAATCATAATACAATGGCAGCAACTCGGAATCGTGTTTTTTCAGAAGATTAGGGTCTTTCATTAATGTATCCAGATAGGTAACATAAGAAACTTTTTCACGAGGCAAATACCAGCCTGTTTCTTTACTCTCTTTAGGGTCTAATCCCTCCAGCACATTCTTGGCATAGAAAAAATACATTGATGAAATAAGCAGTTCCGAAGGCAAATCCGGCCCGCCTTTTTCTTTTGCCTCATAAAATATGTCATTGATTTGTTGCTTATAAGGCAGTTGACTCTGAACACCTTCTGACTTAATCTGATTGACCTTGTCATACAGCGCTTCTGCAAATTCAATCAGTCCGCCACGGTCATACCAAATGTAATGGTAATCATGTTTCTTATACAGTTCCTTAATTTCCGGCTGAAAAGCTTTAAAATCAGGATATTCCGTAAAGAAACCTGCAATTTGGGTACTATCAAAAGGAATTACGTTTTCTTCTTCATGCACATCAACTCCTGAAAGGTCTTTATCTTTCTTCTTGCAGGATGCAACCAAAATAATAGATATGCAACAGAGTAACAGTATTGGAATTATCTTTTTCATAGGGCTATTCTTTTTACTAAATATAGAAAATTTATTTTTCGGATTAAAATTTTTCCATAAGAATTTTCCTTTTAACGCAGATTTAAGAGTCTTGATTTTCTTCTAAAACAGCACCCAATTTTTCCCTAAAAATCCGCTTTTAACTTAAAAACTAAAAAACTATATTTGCCGATTAATTCCTTATCTTTAAGGAAATAAAGCGGAGAACGAAGGAAAATCCTGCCTTAAAGCCGGGATGGAGGTTATTACCTCAATAAAATTGATATAAAAAGAAGATGAAACATATTAGGAATTTTTGCATTATTGCACATATTGACCACGGGAAAAGCACACTTGCCGACCGTTTGCTAAGCGCAACAAGAACGGTATCTGCCCGCGAGGAGAAAGCCCAGTTGCTTGACAATATGGATCTTGAACGCGAACGAGGCATTACGATAAAAAGCCACGCTATCCAGATGGAATACCACTATAAAGGAGAGGATTATATCCTGAACCTTATTGATACTCCGGGACACGTGGACTTTTCATATGAAGTTTCCCGTTCGATTGCCGCTTGTGAAGGTGCGCTTTTGATTGTTGACGCAGCACAAAGCATACAGGCACAGACCATTTCGAATCTTTACCTGGCTTTGGAAAACGATTTGGAAATTATTCCTGTATTGAACAAAGTTGACCTTCCAAGTGCCAATCCTGAAGAAGTAAGCGATGATATTGTGGACCTGTTAGGATGCAAACTGGAAGAAATCATACATGCTTCAGGAAAAACCGGATTTGGTGTGGAAAATATTCTGGCTGCAATTATTGAACGAGTTCCCCCTCCTAAAGGAGACCCAGAAGAGCCATTGCAGGCATTGATTTTTGATTCTGTCTACAATCCTTTCCGAGGTATTGAGGTAATCTTTAGAATTATTAACGGACAAATTAAAAAAGGCCAGAAGATTAAATTCATGGCTACCGGAAATGAATATTTTGCTGACGAAATTGGCACCTTGAAATTAAATCAGGTTCCAAAACCTATGATTTCCGCAGGTGATGTTGGTTATCTGATTTCCGGAATCAAAGAAGCAAAAGAAGTAAAAGTAGGTGATACATTGACCGATGCAAAAACACCTACCACCAATATGATTACAGGATTTGAAGACGTGAAACCGATGGTTTTCGCCGGAATTTATCCTGTTGACACGGAAGATTATGAAGATTTGAGGGCTTCAATGGAAAAATTGCAGCTGAATGATGCTTCCCTGGTCTTTACTCCTGAAAGTTCTGCCGCATTAGGATTTGGTTTCCGTTGCGGATTCCTGGGAATGTTGCACATGGAAATCATACAGGAGCGATTGGAACGCGAATTCAACATGACCGTAATTACCACCGTTCCTAACGTTTCTTATCTTGCTTATACCAAAAAGGAACCGGAAAAAGGTATTGTGGTTAACAACCCTTCAGATCTTCCGGAACCATCCAAACTGGACCGTGTTGAAGAACCGTATATCAAAGCAACCATCATTACCAAATCAGACTTTGTTGGAAACGTAATGTCGCTGTGTATCGAAAAGCGTGGTGTGATTACGAACCAGACTTACCTGACTACAGACCGTGTTGAACTTTCATTCGACATGCCTCTGGCTGAAATTGTATTTGATTTTTATGACCGTTTGAAAACAATCTCAAAAGGATATGCATCCTTTGATTATTCGCCAATAGGAATGAGAACTTCGAAATTGGTCAAGCTGGACGTTTTATTGAATGCACAAGGTGTAGATGCCCTTTCTGCCTTAATTCACGAGGACAATGCCTACAATATTGGTAAAAAAATGACCGAAAAATTACGTGAGTTGATTCCAAGACAACAGTTCGATATTCCAATTCAGGCGGCAATTGGGGCTAAAATTATCGCGCGTGAAACTATCAAAGCATTAAGAAAGGACGTTACTGCAAAATGTTATGGTGGCGATATTTCCCGTAAGCGAAAACTGTTGGAAAAACAGAAAAAAGGTAAAAAACGTATGAGACAGGTAGGAAACGTTGAAATTCCGCAGGAAGCTTTTATGGCGGTTTTGAAACTGAACGACTAGTTTTAAAAATAAAGAAAAACCTCGATAACGAAAGTTGTCGGGGTTTTTTGTTTTAATGTATCTTTGGTTAATAGTTTTTCAATTATGATGGATGAGTCTCCAAAAAGATTTGACAGGATTGTAGCAATCCTAATCCAATTACAGTCCAAAAAAATTATCCGGGCTCAGGAACTTGCAGACCGTTTTGAAGTGAGCCTGCGCACCATCTATAGAGACATCCGTACTCTCGAGGCCTCCGGCGTGCCTATTTATAGCGAAGCCGGTGTTGGCTATTCCTTACTCGACGGCTATCGCCTGCCTCCCGTTATGTTTACCCGCGAAGAAGCCAGCAGCTTTATTGCGGCTGAAAAACTGATGGAAAAATTTACAGACAAGGAACTACACAACCATTATACATCGGCAGCTTTTAAACTGAAAGCCGTATTGAAAAGTTCGGATAAGGATTGGATTTCAACAATTGAATCCAGTGTATTAATGCAGCCTGCCCGAAAGTTATTTAATGAAAAAGCACCCAATGCGCTGGCATTGCTTTTTAAAAGTATTGCTGAAAAAACGCAGGTTGTTTTGACCTATCTGGCCATAGAAGCGGAAGTCCCTACCGAAAGGCTTATTGAGCCCGTTGGGGTTTTTCACGAAAATGAAAACTGGTACACCTTAGGATTTTGCCATTTGCGGAATGATTACAGGCAGTTCAGGGCTGACCGGATTCATCAAATCAAACCAACAGACAAACCTTTCTCTCTAGAACATCCGGATTTGGAAACTTATTTGCAGGATGACATGCAAAAATACAGCACCACTAAAGTCCGTATTGTAGTACCGAAAAAAATCTCGAAGTATATCGCTATGCAGAAAAAACATTACGGATTTGTTTCTCAAAAAGAAATAAATGACGGCAATGTTGAGATGACTTTTATGTCGCGTGATATTGAAGAAGGATTTTCACGCTGGTATATGTCGTATGGAGATTATGCCACTATTTTGGAACCTGAAAGATTAAAAGAACGGGTTTCGGAATTGCTTTCCAAAACCCGTTCAAGGCTTTAAATTAATTGATTATCAGAAACCAATTTCAATAAGTTTATATTTTCCTTGTTTTGCTACTTAGCGCCTTTGCGAGCCACTATTTCACGCAAGGCCTCAGAGCCGCAAAGTTCATGTTGAACATTACCTATCTGATGTAAACTTCCCGACAACCATTTAAATTATCTTTCCCAGAAGAATGGCGGTTCAATGTTCAAGGCTCTCAGGTAAACATAACCTTGGCCTCTGTGGTGGATTTCGTTATCAATAAAATAAAGAATATTGTCAATAATCGGGAATTCATACTGTCCGAAAAGATTGAATTTCTGGTTAAAGTCTGCCACATCCAATAAATTCCAGTTTTTATTGATTTCTTCTGTAGCTTCATCCCATTTGCGAAGATAATCTGCCTTGGTGGTTCCATTATCCATGTTTTCTACATAAGGCTTTTCGTCGCGTTCAACTATTCCTTTCAAAGCAGGCGATGCGATTGCCAGAAGTTCAGACGTCAGTTGGGCAAAGGTTCTCATCCCTCCAATTGAAAATTCGAAAAATTCTTTTTCAGGAAAAGCTTCGATGACACGACGGGTCAATGCACGGTGTCCTTGCCAGTGTCTTAATAAATTGTCTTTGCTGATAATCTGTGGTGCTTGAGCTGTTGCATTCATAATTTTTTTGTTTTTTATTGTTCTACGTGTCAAAGGTAAATGGGGTTGGTGACAACAGTTTGTCAGCAGTATTTTTAAATTTTTAATTTTTTTTCCGGACATAAAAAAACCTGCAGTCAAAATGAGCTGCAGGTCTTATTTTATCAGGAAATATACTCTTTAGTTCTTTCTCCTGTTGTCGTTTGAATTGGTATCGATAAGCTTGTTGTATGGGTCAATTCCAACCTCAACAGGTTTTTCATCAACTATTATTACAAACTTATTGTCAATTTGGGTAATCTTATGTTTTTTGAGATAGAGTTCTTTTTCTTTGACTTTACCTTTTACGGTTTGTTCACCAAATACACCCACCTCTACATAATCATTTAAAGGATACGATTCTATTGCATGTTTGTCACCTTTACCTTTATACGTAAGTGTTTTGCCGCTTTCATCTTTAAAAGAACGTTTTCCTTTTTCATCTGAACGGTATTTGCTTACCAGCGCGTCAATCGTTACTTCATATTTGCCATTTGGCAGTTTTTTAGAAGAGAAATTCTTGATGCGGTTATCATAGAGCGTAATCGTTTCGAACATATCCTTAATCATGTATTTCAAGGAATCCGGAGTTGCCTCATTCAGATAGGAAACAAATTCTATCGAATTGGTATATGGCGCTTCCTGATAAGCTACTTTATCACGGTATTTTTTCAAGGCATTGTTCATATTCTTTTCACCTATGTAGTCGCTTAGGGCATATAAAACCAAAGAACCTTTGTTGTAATGAATATATTGCTGATTTTCATTGTACATCAACGGCTGTTCTTTTTTGCTCTCAAAAGTTCTTCCCATCAAATAACTGTCCAATGCATCCTTAAGGAACATCCTCATCTGTGATTTCCCATATTCATGCTCCAATACTTTCAGGGAACTGTATTCTGATAAACTTTCAGACATTAATGTTGCGCCCTGTACATTTGCCCCAATAACCTGGTGTGCCCACCATTGGTGCGCCATTTCATGCGAAGTAATTGAAAACGGATAATCAACCGCATTTTCATCTTCATCTTTAACATGGGCTATAAAACCAACTGCCTCAGAATATGGGATTGTATTGGCAAAAGACTGCGCAAAACCACCACCTGTTCTTGGAAACTCAATAATTCGTGCCTGTTTATGCTGATACGGACCAAAGTTTTCAGTATAATATTCCAATGATTTTTTAATTCCTTTTATCATTCGGTCTATATTGTATTCGTGACCTTTTTGATAATAGATTTCAATGTTGACATCTTTCCACTTGTCTTTTTTCACTTCATACCGCGCTGATTGGTAGGCATAGAAATTCAACATTTTTTGGTCCATCTTATAATGGAAATAGTTCCTGCCGTTTTCTTTCCATTGTTTTTCCAAATAACCCGGTGCAATAGCAATCTGGTCATCAGAAGTACTAACAGTAGTTTCGAAATTAACCCAGTCAGCATCATTAGAAATGTAAGTATTCTGCCTTGCTATACTGTCTGTTGGCTTAGCCATTCTTTCTTTTGGTTTCAGACCATATTTTGCTCTTGTTTCATCATCCCAAAGCTCTCCGCTTTCCGAATATCCGATAGACGGGAAATAGCTGTTATTGATGAACGTACCATTTTCTAAAACCGGAGAATGGCTCGTAATAAAAGTATTCGGCTTGTTGTACACCTCAAATTCCAATTTTATGGAATCACCAGGTGCCAAAGGTGTTTTCAACCTGTAAATGTTAAAATGAAAAAGTGTATCTTTTGAAACCAATTCTGTTTCCCTATTGAACCTGAACTTGCTTTCAAATCCGTTATAATTCAGGAATATTGAGTCAATGGTTTCTTTTGATTTGTTCTTCATGAAATAGTAGCCTTTTGCCTTAAAATCCCTGCTTTTTGGATAAATATCCATATTCACATTGATATCCGTGATTCTTGGCTGAGCATAATGCTCGTATTTCTTATATTTCTTTTCCCATTCTACTGCCTGTTTTTCATTTTCTTTCTGAGAATAATATGGATTTCTGACATTGTCTTCATAATAAATAGCACTTCCTATAGCCAGGAAACCTACCAATGCTACTATCATTGGGATTGCCAATTTTGGAGAAAAGCGTTTTCTGGCATTGACAAATCTTTCTTTGATTGACATCGGGATGCCACGCTTCCAAAACAACAGTGCAATACAAAACAAGACTATCCCCAATAGGTTCCAGTACAACTTATACAGATAATAGCTGTTTAGTGAATGCCCGTATCCGTTCATATCAGAATAAGCATAGCGTGTATCAGAATTAAATCTGAAAATATCCTGTTCAATTCCTATTTGTGATAAAAACTGTATTCCTATAGAAAGCAGCATCAGGATAAAAAAGCCTAACAGATAGTTTTTGAAAATTGTCTGTATGAATACGGCCATAAAAGCCCAGGCCATAAAATGGAATATTTTTATGCCATATAATTCAACCAGATAATGCCCTATTTCAAAATTATAATAACCATGATACGACTGGATCAGCACACCGGCAACCAAAATCAGGATTAGAAGCGCAATCTGCATTTTTACTATGGCTAAGAATTTTGAGAACAACAATACCCAGTTCGGGATTGGCGTTACATCTATCAAATGGCTCATTCTTGTTGTATCTGCCCTATGAATCAGTATTCCTGCAAACAAGAAGGTCAGTACGTTGATAAAAAGTGAAAAAGAGCCTCCTGAAATCTCCAACATTTGCCAGGTCACCGGATATGTGTCGGTTCCAAAAATGCTACCCGTAGAAATAGAAACCAGCAATAGGAAAAGAAGTCCTACAATAGAAATAACAATAAAGGCCCAGTTTTTCAGAATAAATTTAAAGTCTACATTTGAAAGGCTCCATGCTGTTTTTAAATTCTGCCAGTTTGAAAAATCAAATTTTACTACCGGAAGTTCGATTCTTGTTATTCCTCCGAAATTATTCTTGACAGCTCTTTCGCCCTTCTTGCTTTTTCCAATGGTCAGCGCTGTTTGGCTAAAGGAGAAATAATAATAAAGCAGTCCTAAAATAACGAGAGAAATTCCCATCCAGATAAGCCTGTTATAGATAATCACGCCTTCAAACGGCAACAGGTTTTCATTCTGCTCGGCAATCGTCCAGTATTTAGTATAATAGCTTGCCGCTTCCATTCCGAAAGGTTCCCATAAAGCCACCACATATCGATTATCAATATCGCTTGTAAAACTAGAAAGCATTATCTGCAACAGTAATATCAGAATAACCCCGATAAATCCCACAGAAATGTTTCGGGAAATGGTTACCAACGCAAAAATAAGAACTCCGAAAAAGAACAGGTTCGGAATAACATAAATCAGATAAATCTGCGCATAGGCTACCGGATTAAAAGGAAGCAACAAGTCATGATTTACCCACGGAAGCACTGATGCCGCAACAATACCCAGAATAATAGTCAGGGTGATAAGAATAACAACAAACAGGGAACTTAAAAATTTTCCGGCAATATAATCCAGTTTCGTAAACGGATAGGAAAACAATATCGTATGCATATTGAATCTGAAATCTCTATATACAGACGACCCAACGATGATAGGCAACAGGAAATAAATAAGGACATTCATTCCGTTGATAAAACCATTTAAGGCAGTAGGTGAATTGGCATAGGCATTAGAACTTCTGGCTGCAGTCAGGCTATCGAAGACACCAAAATTTATAGCTGCAAAAAGGAAAGAAATTCCAAAGAACAGCGCCGCGAATATATAAAACGAAGGGTTTCTGAACCATCGTTTTAGTTCAAAGTTAAATATCGTTGAAAACATATTATTGGTCTGATTTAAGTGCTACAAAATATACGTCTTCCAGTTGCGGTGCGGCTTCGACAAATGTTTCGTCCGGTTTTTCGTTGCTATACACTTTAATGTTCAGGGTATTATCCTGGTTGTATCTTGAAGAAATTACGTTAAAATCACGCTCATAAACATCCAGGTCTTCACGAACAATTACTTTTGTCCAGATTTGACCTTTCAATCTTTCTTCAGCCTGCTCCGGAGTGCCCTGTGCAAGGATTTTCCCTCCGTTCAAAATAGCCATTTCATGGCATAATTCTTTTACGTCGTCTACAATGTGTGTAGAAAAAATAACCGTATGGTTGGTTCCTATTTCTCTCAAAACATTCAGGAATCGGTGGCGCTCTGCCGGGTCCAAACCGGCCGTTGGCTCATCAACAATAATCAATTTAGGATTATTCAATAATAATTGCGCAATCCCGAAACGCTGTTTCATACCGCCGGAATAGCCACTTACTGATTTGTTTCTTTGTTCATAAAGATTGGTAACTTCCAAAACCTTTTTCACCAATTCTTTTCTTTCTGATTTTGAAGAAATTCCTTTCAATCTCGCAAAATAATCCAAAAGTTTTTCTGCGGACATGTTTGGATAAACACCAAATTCCTGAGGCAGATAGCCTAAAATTTTCCTTAAAGCAATATTATCTTCCAGCACATTAATGCCATCAAACTCGATAGTACCGGAATCTGGTTTTTGTAAAGTAGCAATGGTTCTCATTAAAGAAGATTTTCCTGCACCGTTTGGCCCTAAAAGACCAAACATTCCGGAACCTATCTCCAGATTTAAGCTATCTAAAGCCTTAACGCCATTTTTATACGTCTTACTTAAGTTGTTAATTTTAAGCTTCATAATTTGTAAATATTTTGGTTGATTATAATGGATTAGTGGAAAAACCCTCTTTTTTGTTACACATTTTTATAGTCTATTTTTAAAAATAAGCGTTTTTAACAAATAAACTTTGTGATTTACTGACAATTCCAAAGTTCGTACCTTTGTATTTCATATTACAGAACGAAAATGATTGAAGATAAAAACCAGCAACGTACCAGCTTGTCTGAATTAGGAGAATTCGGACTTATAAAACACCTGACAAAAAATTTCGAAATCAACCAACCTTCCACTTTCAAAGGAATTGGAGATGATGCGGCAGTTTTGGATTTCAAAGATAAAAAGGCGGTCATTTCAACCGATTTGCTTATTGAAGGCGTACATTTTGATTTGGCATATATGCCCTTAAAACATTTGGGATATAAATCTGTCGTAGTAAATTTATCCGACATTTATGCCATGAATGCCAAACCTACTCAAATTACGGTTTCGGTAGCTGTTTCAAACCGTTTTCCCTTGGAAGCCTTAGAGGAATTGTTTGACGGAATAGCCCTGGCGGCAAAAGAGTATAATGTTGATGTGATTGGCGGAGATACGACTTCTTCTCAAAAAGGACTGATCATCAGCATTA
Source organism: Flavobacterium sp. 38-13 (assembly GCF_001899155.1). Classification (NCBI taxonomy): domain Bacteria; kingdom Pseudomonadati; phylum Bacteroidota; class Flavobacteriia; order Flavobacteriales; family Flavobacteriaceae; genus Flavobacterium; species Flavobacterium sp. 38-13. The sequence continues at coordinate 37,894 of NZ_MKVG01000021.1, read as the reverse complement.
CTGCAATAGGTGAAGCAGAGGGATCTGAATTGGTGTACCGAAATGGGGCCAAATCCAATGACCTTCTTGTCGTTACAGGCGATATTGGTTCCGCTTATATGGGATTACAGGTTTTAGAAAGAGAAAAACAGGTATTTCAGGTAAATCCGAACAACCAACCCGACTTGGACGCCTATACTTATATTATAGAACGACAGCTAAAACCGGAAGCTAGAAAAGACATCCGGACTTTGTTGCATGCTTTAGAAGTAAAACCAACTTCAATGATTGATATTTCTGACGGATTGTCTTCGGAAATTATCCATATCTGCAAGCAATCTGAAGTTGGATGCAACCTATATGAAGATAAACTGCCACTTGACCCGCAGTTAATCAATGTTTGTGAAGAGTTCAACATTGACAGTACTACAGTTGCCATCAATGGTGGCGAGGACTACGAACTTCTGTTTACGATTTCTATGGACGATTATGATAAGATTAAAGGAAATCCAAATTTTACTGTTATCGGGCATATGACTCCGGAAAGTGAAGGCATACATCTGGTGACGAGAGCCAATACAAAAATTCCATTAAAAGCTCGTGGCTGGAATGCCCTGAACGGCTAATCCTAAAAAAAGGCATAAAAAAAAGCGATGGTTGGGGATCATCGCTTTTTTTATTTTTCCAATTGGATAAGCAGTAGTGTTTTGTAGGTTTAAGCCAATTTGGGGGCTAACAAAAGGGTGGTATTACTTGGTTTTACTGCTTAAACGTTCTTGGGTTTTACTTTTAATCTCTTCAATGAAAAAACTTATACTTTATTACGTTGTAAAACTACATTAGTAATTCATTAGTTGTTTACGGTTTTCCCGCATTTGTTTTACGGTTTTCCCGTAAAACTAAAAAACTATAATTCAACGTATTAATCAATTTTCCTGTCGTTCAGCAAAAAATATTCATTGTTTTTCACTACTGTTATTTTTGGCTGTTTTGACGAATCTTTACTTTCACGCCTGGCTACATTCTGCCTGGAATTCTTTTTCACATTTGTTTCGCTTTTACAGCAAAGCAAAGCTGTTAAGGTGGCTATTATGATTATGCTCTTTATTTTCATTTAATTCTATCTGTTTATCAATGCTAAGTTATTCAACAGACACTTAGAGTGTTTGCGGTTTTCCCGCATTTGTTTTACGGTTTAGCCGTATTCAAAAAATCTAAGAGCATAAAAAAAGCGGCACTTTGGGGAGTTACCGCATTTTTATTTTTTGGAATCGCAAGCAGCCGATTGATTTTTGTAGGTTAAGTCAATTTTGGGGGCTGACAAAAGGGTAATATCATTAAATTTTTTACTGCTTACTTGCTTCCGGCTCTTTAAAAAAGACGTTTTTGATTACAGTGTAAAACTAGCCATTACAGCATCTAGTTGTTTGCGGTTTTCCCGCATTTGTTTTACGGTTTTCCCGTAATCCTTTTTGTTAACACAATAAAAAAGCTGCCTTGCGGGCAGCTTTTTTTGAAGAAACGAAATAAAAAAGGTACCCCCTAATTTATTCTAACTCAAAATTACATTGCTAAATTACAGCTATTTACTACAGGCTGTTTGCGGTTTTCCCGCATTTATTTTACGGTTTAACCGCATCTGTTTAGATGAATCCTCTGAGTCTGGCTTCATTGATAAGGTCTTCATCATTTCCGCCTTTAATTTTGAACAAATCTTTCAGGTTTAGTTTTCTTTTTTCGACAGCGCTCAAAGACAGCGGTGTATGCAAAGGAATATTCTTAGTCTTTACTCCTCTTGATAAATGGTAAAGTATCTGGCGATCGTACTCGTCAATCAGATTACTGTCGCTGGATTGCTGGCTTACAAACTTAACGACCGTCTGGCTGTAATAGTTTTCATTTTTCAGTATCTTATCAAAAGCGATGAGCAACTCATCAAAAGTCAGGTCATTTTTGATGATAAGACCATTAGGGTTGATGGTCTTTATGATGTTGTTAATCTTTAGCGACTCGGTGTGCATTGTCAGCAATATTACACGACAGGACGGCAAAACTGTTTTCATCAACTTGGCAAGGTCCTCACCCGAAAGTATATTCTTTTCCTGATAGGGAGGCATACTGATATCGAAAAACGCCACATCATACGGAACTATTGCCGGGTTGGTCAGGATTTCATATGCCGACTTACAGTCGTTTGCCTGTGTGATATTGAACTCAAATTCTGCCGGGTGGTAGCCGGCAATGGTATTCTTATACGCCTCAATAATAAACGGGTGATCGTCAACAATCAGAATGTTTAGTTTTTTTGCCATGGTGTTATGTGTGTTATTTTTGATTGGTTTCCAACGGAAATGCAACCGTTATAGTGGTTCCTTTACCTATTTTTGACTTAATATCAAAAGTAGCTTCACAGGCATTTGCCCTTGAGAGCATGTTCTGAAGTCCAATGCCTTTACTTTTTTTGCTTACTGAGAATCCTACTCCATCATCTGTCACAGTTAGTCTTAATGTTTTTTCCTGTTTTATGATTTCGATCCTGACATTTTCTGCCTGTGCATATTTATTAATATTAAGTAAGGCTTCCTGAAGGATTCTATATAAGTTAATCTTGATGTAGTTTTCAATCTTTTCCCATTCAATTTCCATATCCACCACAAAAGAAACTTTCGCCTGCGAAACTGTTTCCTGCTGTTCAATCAGATTGTTTACGATTCCTATAAAATTATTGTTTAGGGCGTGCTTTTCCCGGTTAAGATCGTGTGAGATTTCACGGATATCCTGCTCTATATTTTTAAGCTCAACCAGATAATTATTTCTACTAATAATGGCGTCTTCATCCTGTCTTTTATTCAAGCTATCCAGATTTAAACGGGCCCCAAATAATCTTCCTAAAATTCCATCATGAAGTTCCTGTGCAATTCTAATCTTTTCATTAGTTCTTCCTTCTTCTATTTTATTTTGCTGATAAAGCATCATATTATATATGTCTTCGTTGGCTTTTTGTTGTGCCTGCTTTAGCATCAACTCTTTGGTTTTGGAACGCTGATTTTTGATTACAAAAAGAAGGATTCCAATCATCACAACCAACCCAAAAAAGAAAAGAATGTTTCTGTTTTGTTCCGCTAGTTTGTCTTTTTGCAGAATAATTTCGTCTGTTTCATATTCTATTCTGGCGAATTTATCTTTAGATTTACGTTCGGCACTTTGAAGACTATCGTTTATTTTTATATATTCAGCCGAATATAAAGATGACTTTTTAGGGTCAATTGCCCCTAACTGCTTTAAAGATATCAGAATATCGCCATGCTTTTTTGTCTCCCTCGCAAGTTTCAGTGCTTCTTGGGCAAATTGCATAGCTTTTACAGTATCTTTTTTTTCGGCATAATATTCAGATAAGTGTAATTTATTAAAAATTACACCAGAATTAAGTTTTAAACTGTCACGTATTCTTAAAGATACATAAAACAAATCGGGTAATTCGGAATCATGTTTAAGTTTAAATTTGGAATATGCAATATTATCAATCAATGTTGCATATAATACTGGCTTATCATTAAAAAGGTTTTTATCTTTTAAGGCCTCTTCAAACTTTTTTATAGCTTCTAAATGTCTATTTTGATTTTGATAAACATTTCCTATATTATTCAAAGACGTTGCAGCAAGATGAAACTCATCATTTCCAGTATATTTATTTGCAAGATTCAAGGCTTTCTGATGATATTCTATTGATTTATCATAATCCTTTAATTCAAAAGAAATAAAACCTAATATATTATATGCATCATAAATTTTTGATTTTTCATCTGTATCTCTCAATACATTGAGAGCTTGAATTGCCGAAAGTTCACTCCCTGAATAATCCTTTTCTAAACTTCTAAGAATGGCAATATTAACATATATACCTCCTAAATTTATCTTATCATTTAGTTTTTTGTATAGTTTTTCAGCTTTTGTGTAGTAAGCAAAAGCGCTATCTTTTACAGAAGTATTAGTATAATAATCTCCTAAATAAGTATATGCTCTGGCTGCACTAATTGTATCTTTACCTTTTTTAGATTTTTCAACAAGAACCCTTGATACTTTTTGATACTCTTCAAGATTATTCATATTGAAAAATCTATTTGCAACCTTGAAAAGATTGAGTCTATTTAAAGAATCATTTTCTTGGTTAATCAAAATCGCATAAGCTTTCTTATTGTAATCAACCCTCTTTTCATAAGGCAAATTATCATCATTAGCTAGTTTTAAATAAACTGAAAGAGTATCAGACATGCTACTACTATCTTCAAAAAAAACATTTTTTTTCTTAGAGCATCCCAAAAGTAATAGACCAATAACGAAAAAGAGGAGATAGTATTTTTTCAATAGTCCAAAGTTTATTTCCAAAAGTAATAAATCTATTGACACAAAAAAATACTAATTGCCAATCAAAGACTAACAATATTTTTAAAAATAAAAAAGCCAATACTAGAAGTATTGGCCTTTATAAATTTATTTATTAAATTATTTGTCAAGTTTTTTATTTCCCGTAATTACTTGTCCACCTCCTGTATCACCCTGCGCTTCTAATACAGCTATATTTTGAGGTTTAGTTGTACCTCCAGTATCTGGATCCAGTTTTTTATTTCCTGTAATTACCTGTCCGCCTCCTGTATCTCCTCCAGTTTCTGAAACAATAATATTATTTTGTGTCTGATTTTCAGTTGTAGTAAAAGAAGTCAATACTACTAAAGAGAATAATCCGAATGTTACAATAGCTTTTTTCATGATGTTTTTCATTTGTGGTTTAATGAATTATGTGTAAGATTTGTTCTTGAAATTAGGGTCTGTGATGTTTGATTTTCACGATGTAAAAGTACTGTGCAACTGAGAGTTATCGTAGTATTTACGGACTTGTATTGCGGAATGACGTTATTTGTTAGTGAATGATACTATTTTGATAGTGGATGCATGGTTTTTGGAAGTTTTTTGATTTTTGTAATCAAAAAACAAGAAATACAGGCCTAATTCCCTAAAAACATTGGGAGTTGAGAATTAAAAAATGATAGAAACAGAAAAACTTTAGCTTGCCTTATTAAATTTCCAAATAGCCCGAACTGGAAATTACGGCTATAATTTGGTCGATGTTGCCTTTATAGGATTTAGAGAATGGCAGTTTTGTGGTAGTATTTTTAATATAGCAGACTGCATTTCCGGTGTGGATTCTTGAAATGTAGTTGATGTTGACAATATAACTATTATGAATCCTGTAAAACTGCGACGGAAGTACATTTTCAAAATGCTTTAAGGTCTTAAAGGCAGTTATCATCTCACCATTATTAAGATGAATGTCTGTAGAATTATTATCGGCCTGGAAATACTGAATGTCTTTCGCATCTATAAAGCGATAATCACCATACGACTTTATGCAGATTGTGAGCTGTTCCGGGTCTTTTTTAATCGGATGGTCATTATCTACAAAAAAAGGCTTCTGTTCTGGCTCCCGGGGAGAACTGACAGTAGTCGAAGGAGTTGACTTTTCAAACTTTAGTATTGTTTTCCGAAAATCATTCAACTCAAATGGAGCTACCAGATAATCAAAAACCTCATGCTTGATAGCTTCCAAAGCCTGGTTACCATTTTTTGCCGTAACAACTATTTTTGGTATGTCCTTGAGGTAACGATACAGCTCATTAATAAGCGAAAGTGAAAGCTTGCTGCTTTTGTCTTTTGGGTCTATTTCCAAAAAAACCAATTGGGGCTGATGTTCTAAAATACAGTTTAAGCCATCGTCATAGTTATTCGCAGATGCAGCCAAACGAAAGTTTTGAAATCCATCAGCAAGGCTCTGGATATTCAAAACATTCTCTTGATTATCGTTAATGATAACGTACGAATAACTCATCAATAGCTTGTAACAAAATTTGTTTTTGGTAGAGCAGCATATAACTGCTTATTTTGTCAGAGCATCGTGATTAAGTCCGTAAATAAATTTTAGACTTGCGGGAATAGTAGTTTTTGGGGCTATTTTAACTATTTTAATCGGCATTCCTTCCCATAAGGGAATCATTTTCATCATTTTATGACACAAAACATCCAACTAATTTAATTTATTTGGTGCAAAAATAGGATTGTTGTTAATACATTCTTAATTTTTGTTGATATAAAAAGTAAAAGGTGCGAAAAAAACTAAAAATCATTCCGTTTTAAGCGTATTTTCTATAAGGTCTGATTTATTATGTAAAATACAAATTCATGAAAATAAAAAGGCCTCCCCATTCAAGGTCAGCCTTTCTACAAATTTGATAGCTGCTTTTTATATTTTCTGAAGCCAGGTTCTCATCGAAACTTCTTTATTGATAATATCTTTCAATTCAGAAATTTTTACACGATCCTGCTTCATAGAGTCTCTATGACGAATGGTTACCGTCTTGTCTTCAAGTGATTGGTGGTCTACCGTAATACAGAATGGTGTTCCTAAGGCATCTTGCCTTCTGTAGCGTCTTCCAACAGCATCTTTCTCATCATAGGCTACATTGAAATCCCATTTCAGGTCTTCGATAATTTCCTGTGCCAATTCAGGAAGTCCGTCTTTTTTAACTAAAGGCAATACTGCTGCTTTGGTTGGTGCTAAAACAGCCGGTAATCTCAATACAGTTCTTACTGATCCGTCTTCCAACGTTTCTTCTTTTAACGAATTAGAGAATACCGCCAAAAACATCCTGTCAAGTCCTACTGAAGTTTCCACTACATAAGGAACATAATTTTGGTTGGTTTCGGGGTCAAAATATTGCAGTTTCCTTCCGGAATGTTCTTCATGTGCTTTTAAATCAAAGTCTGTCCTGGAGTGGATACCTTCCAGTTCTTTAAAGCCAAACGGAAAATTAAATTCGATATCAGCTGCGGCATTGGCATAATGTGCTAATTTTTCATGGTCATGGAATCTATAATTTTCTTTGCCAAGACCCAGAGACAGGTGCCAATTCAAACGTGTCGTTTTCCAGTATTCGTACCATTTCATTTCTTCACCCGGCTTCACAAAAAACTGCATTTCCATCTGTTCAAATTCTCTCATTCTGAAAATGAACTGTCTGGCAACAATTTCGTTTCGGAAAGCTTTTCCTGTTTGCGCAATTCCGAAAGGCACTTTCATCCTTCCCGATTTTTGCACATTTAAGAAGTTAACGAAAATTCCCTGGGCTGTCTCCGGACGTAAGTATAAATCCATTGCATTTTCTGCAGATGCACCCAACTTTGTCCCAAACATCAGGTTGAACTGCTTAACATCTGTCCAGTTTTTAGAACCGGTTTCAGGATCAGCAATTTCCAATTCTTCTATCAGCGCTTTTACGTCTGCCAGATTTTCTGTTTCAAGCGAACGGGCCATACGTTCAAGAATTTCTTTCTTCTTTGCCAAATATTCTACAACTCTGGCATTGGTAGTGATAAATTCCTGCTCGTTAAAAGCTTCACCAAAGCGGGCTCTGGCTTTTTCTATTTCTTTTTGTGCCTTCTGATTGATTTTTTCAGCATAATCTTCAATTAGAACATCAGCACGGTATCTTTTTTTGGAATCTTTATTATCGATCAACGGATCATTAAACGCATCAACGTGCCCTGAAGCTTTCCATGTGGTTGGATGCATCAAAATAGCCGCATCGATCCCTACAATGTTATCGTGCATCTGCACCATTGCTTTCCACCAATATTCGCGGATATTTTTCTTCAGTTCAACACCGTTTTGTGCATAATCATAAACTGCACTTAATCCATCGTAAATTTCGCTTGACGGAAAAATATATCCGTATTCTTTTGCATGCGAAACTATATTTTTAAATAAATCGTCTTGTTTTGCCATAGTGCAAAAATATAAAAAGAGAATGAAAATCGCGGTAAATGCTGTTTTTTTAAACCAGAAAGTTTAAAGAAGAAGAAGACTGGTATTTCCTATAAGATGGGCTCCGGAAAATATATTGACAATGTAATTCCCTTTTATGAGATTTTGTTTGTTAGCGTCAACAAAAACGCAAACGTCAACGTCACCTTTATCATAATTGACGCTGGTTTTGGCACTGTAAAAAAGTGTCTGGTTTTTAATCTCTATTGAGGCTTTGTTTTTACTTACTATATTGGCTTTGGGATTAATAATCTGGATGAAAATCTCTTTGATTCCTTTTTCAATTCCCATGCTGTCTTCAAGAGTGAAACATACTTTTATCTGCTCTGTGTTTTTTGTCTTTTTGGTTTCCAACACTTTTTCGGACACCGTCCTGGCACCAACAGCGCTCACATTCAAAGCCCTGAGCTTTCGTTTTTCTGCCTTCGTTTCTGAACTTGCCAAAATTTCAGATTCCAGTTGACTGATTTTGTTATGAAGCTTTTCGATTTCTTTTTTATTGCTTTCGAAATCCAGCTGTTTTAGCCTGAGGATATTATTGAGTGTTTCGAGCTGTGTGCTTTTGGTGTATTTCTCTTTTGTTAGTACCGAAATATTCTCTTTCAGCAGGCTAAAATTAGATTTGACCGAATCATCTGTCTGGACTGTTTTATTTTTCAGTTCTTCCAATTCTTTTGTCAATTGCTCATTTTGCTGTAGTGCCGCATCATAACGAATCAATATTTCACTAATCTCATTGTTATGCAGTTTCCTGTCAAGTTCTATTGTGTGGGCCAGATTATCTTTTTCGGTTTTTATGCTATATAATTTTACCGCAAGAGCAGTCACCGTCAAAATAGAAACAATGGCGGTTATATTTATTAAAGAAAATACTGGCTTAAAAGACATAGTTTTTTGAAAAATTTTGGTGAAATTAACCGAACGGCTGTTGTCCACAAAAAATAATCGACCAAAAGTGAATCCATCAGGTTGAACGAACGTTTTTTGAATTATCATTTTCTCCCAATTCTTAAATAAAACTTAAAACACAACGTATCAGAAACTTATAATTAATTCTGTTTTTAAATTTAAAAAACCACAAATGAATTTGTCAAAAAATTCCTTATTTTTAAGCTGTCCATTTACAAACCAAACAGCATGTTTAAAAGCCTATTCAATCTCTTTTTCCCACAAGTATGTCTTGGCTGCGGAACATTTATGCAGCTAAATGAAACTGTAATCTGTACTTCCTGTCGGCATGAACTGCCATTGACAAACCACCATTCTGAAACAGAAAACGAAATCATCAAAAAATTTTACGGCAGAATTCCCATTGAATTTGGAGCTGCAATGTTTTATTTTCACAAAAAAGGAATTGTTCAACAGCTCATCCATAATCTCAAATACCAGAACCATCAGGAAATTGGCACTATGTTGGGCAAATGGTATGGTGAAGAATTGAAAATTTTAGAAATCGTTAAAAACACAGATTTTATTATTCCGGTTCCTCTGCACAAGAAGCGGCTCAAGAAACGGGGTTATAATCAGGTTGAGAAATTTGGACTGGCATTATCATCCCTGCTCAAAGTTCCGTACAACGACTCAATATTATACCGGAACATCTACTCAGACACGCAAACCCAAAAAAGTTTTTTTGGCCGGACTACAATTAAAAAGGACCTGTTTGATGTTGTGTTTTCAGAAATCCATCAGGGCAAACACTTCTTACTGATTGACGATGTCATCACGAGCGGAACTACTATTGAAGCCTGTGCCAAAGCTTTACTCAAAATTCCGGATGCGAAAATCAGTATTGTGGCTATGGCCTATACGCATTCCTAAGAAATAATTTTGCAAAGATTTCGTCAGCTCTAAATATAATTGTTATTTTGTAGATAAATTATTTCCTGATGTTTAGAATCCGATTTGCGTTTTTATATATTATTTTGGCCTTGTCAGTAATAAGTTGTGCAAAAAGAGGCAGCATTACCGGCGGTTTAAAGGACACTCTTCCTCCTGTTATGCGTTCCAGCGTACCAAAAAATTTCAGCACCAATTTCAACGTACAGGAAATCAGGATTACTTTTGACGAATATGTTAAAATCAAGGATGTTAACAAGCAGCTGATTATTTCACCGCCAATGAAATATCCGCCAATAGTTTCGCCAACCAATGCCAGCAAATACATTTCCATAAAAATCAAGGATACGCTCCAGCCCAATACTACTTACAGCTTTAACTTTGGAAGCAGTATTCAGGATAATAACGAAGGTAATCCCTACCAGCAGTTCAAATATGTGTTTTCTACAGGAAATGCTATCGATTCGCTTTCCATATCAGGCTTTATAAAAGACGCTTATAGCAAAAACGTAGATAATTTTGTCTCAGTAATGCTATATGAGGTAAACGAGACTTTTACAGATTCGATTATTTATAAAGAAAATCCAAGATATGTGACAAACACACTGGACAGCCTTAAAACATTTAAGCTCGAAAATCTAAAAGAAGGTAAATATTTGTTGGTTGCCCTGAAAGACCAGAACAACAATTTCAAATTTAACCCAAATACGGATAAGATTGCTTTCCATAAAGAATTTGTGACTATTCCAAACGACACTTTGTATGAAATGGAATTGTTTAAAGAAATCCTTCCTTTTAAGGCCACTAAACCTTATCAGGCTTCTGGCAATAAAATTGTCGTTCCTTATGTAGGAGATGGTAAAAACGCCGCTGTTACCTTAAAAAACAACACTGAAAATCTTCCGGTAAAAGTTACTAAATTTCCTAAAAAAGACTCGCTGCAAGTGTGGTTTAATCCTGTAAAAACAGATTCACTGCTTCTTAAAATTGACAAGGAAAAATTTAGCAAAGAGTTTACTGTAAAAATAAAAAATCAGAAGAAGGACACGCTTAGCTTCCAGGCTTCGCAGACCAGCACACTGCATTTCCGCGACCGTTTCACCATTACTTCCAGTATGCCATTGGCTACTATTGACAAATCTAAAATTACCTTAGTAAATAAAGACACGATAGCCGTTCCATTTACTACAGAATATGATGATTTTAACCAGGAAGTAAAAATTGACTTCGAAAAACAACCCTTGGAAACCTATAGGATTACTGCCCTTCCGGGTGCCTTTATTGATTATATGCAACAGGCGAATGACACCTTATCTTACCGCCTGAAGACCCAGAATATTTCCGAATATGGGAATCTCCGTATACGACTGCAAAATGTCAAACAATATCCTGTTATTGTTGAAATCACCAATTCCAAAGGCGACCTCATTGCTTCAGAGTATTCCGAAGGGAATGATGTTATTGATTTTATGGCACTACAGCCGAATCTTTTTACGCTTCGGGTAATCTATGATGAAAACAAAAACAAGATTTGGGACACTGGTAATTATCTGGAAAAACGACAGGCAGAAGAAGTCGTTTATTATCCAACAGCAATAGATGTCAGGGCCAATTGGGATGTAGACCAAACGGTCAATCTTAGCAATTGACGTTACAGTATTTCAAACGAATCTCTGTCATCCAAAAAGGCTAATTTCTGCCTGACTTCGAGCATTTGATTTTTATCGAAATCCACGATAAAAACACCTTCTGATTCCTGAGGTTTAAGTACCGGATTCCCTAAAAAATCCAGCGCTTGTGTATGGCCAATATATTCATGGTTGCTTTCGTCCCATCCTACTCTGTTAACTCCAACGGTATAGCACATATTTTCAACTGAACGGGCTTTGAGTAAAATGTCCCAGGCATTTACGCGAGGTTTTGGCCAGTTTGCAACATAGATAAGCAAATCATAGTTTTCTGTGTTTCTTGAAAAAACCGGAAATCGCAGGTCATAACAAATCAGCGGACATATTTTCCAGCCTTTATATTCCACTATTAATTTTTGCTGACCGGAAGTGTAGATTTTTTGCTCTCCGGCCAAAGAAAAGAGATGTCTTTTATCGTAGTATTGCACTTCTCCTGACGGAAAGACAAAAACGAGCCTGTTGTAATAATTGCCGTTTTCTACAATGATAAGGCTTCCTGTTATGGCTGTATTTTTATTTTTTGCCAAATCCTTTAACCATAAAAGGGTTTCGCCCTGCATTGTTTCGGCAACATTCCGAGGATTCATTGTAAAACCTGTCGTAAACATTTCAGGAAGAACAATCAAATCTGCTTCCTTGATGGAATTGATTTTTTCTTCGATATAATCCCTATTGGATTTTGGATTTTCCCAAATTAACGGTATTTGAATTAGGGCTGTTTTCATCTTTTTTATCAGCCATCCTGACCCTGCCAGGGTTTGAACCCTGGCAGGGTCAGGATGGTCGTAATTGGTTTATTTGATTGTTATTTCATCTATAAAAATAAAAGCATCGCCTCCAAAACCCTGGTGCCATTCGGGAAGCTTTCCGTACTTGTAAGCTTTAATTTTTACGTATCTGGCCTTAGTTTCAGGAATACTGCTTTCAAAAGCAGCAATCTGAACTTCGGTGTTTTTGGCGTCGAGTTTGTTTTCGATAGTTTTAACCAGCTTGAAATTATGGTTGTCTTCAGAAGTATAAAATTCAACTTTGGTTGGCATCAATATCCATGCTCTGGAATCCTGCAGGAATCGTGCAGAAAGCGAAGTCACTTTTTTGCTGTTTTTTAAGTCGATTATGGCTTCAAAATCCTGTCCCTGATAGCCTTGCCAATCTCCTTTTCGCCAGTTTTCGTTTCCAAAGATGCCATCAATCAAACCGCTGTCTCCTCCGGCATGATACTGCGGATTGTATTGCGATTGGATCGTTATTGTATAATCATTTGGTTTTTTGATAAAGTTAGCGGTTACTATACTGCTGTTTTTTCCATTTCTTTCAGCATATGCCTTAATTGCAGTTGTTTCAGTAACCTCTAATGGCTTTGTGTACTTATTCCATATTGGTTTACCAGAACGCGGTTTTGAAGGGTCTTCTATCATCCAATAAAGGACATCGTTTGGGTTTTGTGAAACGATTTCTATTTTCATTTTATCCTTGAATGACTTACTGTCTGCTTCGATTACGGGAACCGGAGTAATTTCAGGAAAAATTTCTTTTTGAGCTTTTGCCATTATTTCTTTCAAATAGCCTTTGTGTGCTTTTTTTGTGATAGTCAATACCTCATTATTTTCAAAATGAATTTTAACAGTGTCAAAATAAGGCTCAGTAAATGTCCATTCGGCATTTCCCGGTGTTACGGCATACATTCCCATTGAACTCAACACATACCAGGCACTCATTTGCCCGCAGTCTTCATTTCCTATCAATCCGTCTGGTGTATTCTTATAAAACTCATCAAGAATATAACGAACCTTTTCTTTCGTTTTTTCCGGCTTTCCAATAAAATTATACAGATAGGCCATGTGATGGCTCGGTTCATTTCCGTGTGCATATTGACCAATTAATCCGGTAACGTCAACCTGCTCACGTCCTGTCGTCTTGCTTTCGCTATTGAACATTTCATCCAGTTTGGCTTCAAATTTTTCTTTCCCGCCGTAAGCCTCAATCATTCCCGGAATATCCTGCAAAACAAAAAAAGAATACTGCCAGGAATTACCTTCAGTAAAATTATTATTTACCTCTCTCGGGTCAAAAGGTTTATCCCAACCTCCATTTTTCTTTGGACGCATAAATCCTGTTTTCCAGTCAAAAATGTTTTTCCAGTTTTGTGAGCGTTTTATAAAATACTGATAGTCTTCCTGCCTGTTGAGTATTTTGGCCATTTGTGCAATACACCAGTCATCATAAGCATATTCCACAGTTTTGGAAATACTTTCATGTTCATCATCAATACTGATAAAACCGTTTTTTTTATAGGCATCCAGTCCTAAATGGTCCAACATAGCAGAGTGTTTTGCCGCCTCAAATGCTTTTTCATAATCGAAGCCCTTTATTCCTTTAGCCATGGCATCTGCAATTACCGAAACAGAATGATAGCCAATCATACAATCTGTTTCATTAGAAGCCAGTTCCCAAACCGGTAATCTGCCACCTTGTTCGTATTGTTTCAAAAACGTATTGATAAAATCAGCCGTTCGTTTTTTATCGATTAGAGTATATAAAGGATGTGCAGCACGGAACGTGTCCCAAAGCGAAAAAACAGAATAGTAATCAAATCCTTTTGCAGTGTGTATCTGATTGTCACGACCTCTGTATTTTCCATCTAAATCCTGTGCTATATTGGGCTGCATCATCGTATGGTATAATGCCGTATAGAATATTGCCATTTTGTTTTTATCTGATGAGGACACTTCAATTTTAGACAGTTCCTTATTCCACAATTTTTCGGCTTCTGTTCTTACTTTTTTGAAATCCCAGTGGTGTATTTCAGACATATTAAGTTTCGCTCCTTCATAAGAAGTTGGCGAAAGTGATACTTTTACAAGCAATTTTTCTCCCTTTTTAACTTGTTTGGAGAAACTTATCGCTAAAAGGCTGCCTGCAAAAAACCGGTCTGTTACTTTTGCCGGTGCGAAAGCATTATTATTGACCTTCGTAATAACCATTGGCTGATTGAATTCTATTCTCGAAAACACATATTGGTCACGGGCCCAGGCTTCACTCCTTCTTAAAACTTCAATAGTTTTATTGTCAATAATTCTTACCTCTCCCATAATTAAATGGTCGCGGTGGTTCAGGTCCAGAATAATATTTGCCTGACCGGAATTATTAAACGTATATTCATGAAATCCGACTCTTGTAGAAGCCGTCAGCGCTACATCAATATCATCATCATCAAGTTTTACGGCATAGAAACCAGCTGCTGCCTTTTCATTGGAATGCGAAAATTTTGAAGAATAAATTTTATTGTCTAAAGATGGCTCTCCCATTGTAGGCATTAGCATAATATCACCAAAATCCGAAACTCCGGTACCATTCAGGTGCGTATGCGAGAAACCGTAAATTACATTATCAGAATAATGATAACCTGAACATCCGTCCCAACTTCCATCTATTCTGGTATCAGGAGAGAGCTGTACCATCCCGAAAGGCACTGTAGCTCCCGGAAAAGTGTGTCCGTGCCCTCCGGTTCCAATCATAGGATTGACGTATTGCTGGTAATTTTGGGCGAATGATAGTGTAGAAATTAATAACAGGAAAGAGAAATATTTCATTGTGTTTGTTTTGTCTTCCAAATATAAGAATATTTCGACAAAGGAATTCTTAACCGGATTTATCTCCCGATTAAAAAGCCATAAAAAAAAGGCGCATTTAAAAATGCGCCTTTACTATTTATACTTACAGATTATTATTTCAAGCTTGCTGCCAAATATTCCCTGTTCATTCTTGCGATGTTCTCCAAAGAAATTCCTTTTGGACATTCTACTTCGCAAGCACCTGTATTGGTACAGTTTCCGAATCCTTCCTCATCCATTTGGCGAACCATGTTCAAAACACGCTGCGTAGCTTCTACCTTCCCTTGCGGTAACAGAGCATACTGTGATACTTTTGCACCAACAAAAAGCATAGCAGAACCGTTTTTACAGGTAGCTACACAGGCACCGCATCCAATACAAGCAGCTGCTTCAAAAGCACGGTCTGCATCATGTTTAGGTACTGGCGTTGAATTGGCATCAATAGTGTTTCCTGAAGTATTTACAGAAACGAAACCTCCTGCCTGTTGGATTCTGTCAAATGCACTTCGGTCAACAACCAAATCTTTGATTACCGGAAAAGCCTTACTTCTCCATGGTTCCACATAAATTGTATCGTTGTTCTTGAACATACGCATGTGCAACTGGCAAGTCGTAATTCCTGTATCAGGACCGTGAGCCCTACCATTGATAAACAGTGAGCACATACCACAGATTCCTTCGCGGCAATCATGGTCAAAAGCTACAGGTTCCTGTCTTTCCGAAACCAATTGTTCGTTCAATTGGTCAAGCATCTCAAGAAAAGAGCTGTCAGTTGAAACATTATCTAATTTATAGGTCTCGATTTTCCCTTTTTCTTTGGCATTTTTCTGACGCCAAATTTTAAGGTTTATGTTTATAAATTTTGATGAAGCCATAGTAGTGATTATTTGTAATTACGAGCCGCAATTTTTATAAATTCATAATTCAGTTCTTCTTTGTGGAGTACTTCTTTATTGATGTCGCTTCCCTGGTATTCCCATGCTCCAACAAACTTAAAGTTTTCGTCATCACGTAGGGTTTCTCCTTCAGCATCCTGATACTCCTCACGGAAATGTCCTCCACATGATTCTTTTCTTTGCAAGGCGTCCATTGCCATCAATTGTCCTAATTCCATGAAATCAGCTACTCTAAGTGCTTTTTCCAATTCAGGGTTCAATTCATCTGCACTTCCGGGAACGTATACTTCTTTGTAAAATTCTTTACGCAAAGCATCAATTTCTGCTACTGCTTCTGACAGACCTTTTTCGTTTCGTCCCATTCCTACTTTATTCCACATGATGTTTCCTAAAGCTTTGTGGAAATGGTCTACTGATTTTGTACCATTATTGTTGAGGAAGAAGTTAATCGAGTCTTTCACTCTTTTTTCGGCCTCGTCAAATTCCGGTGAATTGGTAGGAATTTTTCCGGTACGGATTTCATCAGCTAGGTAGTTAGAAACCGTATATGGCAATACGAAATATCCGTCAGCCAATCCCTGCATCAAAGCAGAAGCTCCTAATCGGTTTGCACCATGGTCAGAGAAGTTTGCTTCTCCAGCTACGAAACAACCCGGAATTGTAGACTGCAGGTTATAATCTACCCAAACACCACCCATTGTGTAGTGAACGGCAGGATAAATTTTCATTGGAGTTTCATATGGGTTTTCGTCGGTAATTTTTTCATACATCTGGAAAAGGTTACCGTATTTTTCTTCTACCCACTGTTTTCCTAATTTGATTATTTCTTCATCTGTAGGATGGTGATTTCCTTGTGCATAAGCTGCCTGACGGCCTTTGCTCTTAATTTCAGAAGCAAAGTCAAGGTAAACTCCTTCATTCGTGTCGTTGGCTTCAATTCCGAAACCGGCATCGCAACGCTCTTTTGCAGCTCTTGAAGCCACGTCACGAGGCACTAAGTTACCAAATGCAGGATATCTTCTTTCTAAGTAGTAATCTCTATCTTCTTCGGCAATTTGTGTCGGTTTCAATTTTCCGGCACGAATTGCTTCTGCATCTTCTTTCTTTTTAGGCACCCAGATTCTTCCTGAGTTACGCAATGATTCTGACATCAGAGTCAGTTTCGATTGGTTGGTTCCATGAACCGGAATACAGGTTGGGTGAATTTGTACATAACAAGGGTTAGCAAAATAAGCTCCCTGTTTGTGGATTTTCCAGGCTGCAGTTACGTTACTTCCCATTGCATTTGTAGAAAGGAAATATACGTTTCCATATCCACCGGAAGCAATGATAACGGCATGTGCAGAATGTCTTTCGATTTCACCGGTAATCAGGTTACGGGCAATGATTCCTCTTGCTTTTCCATCAACTTTTACCAGGTCAAGCATTTCATGACGGTTGTACATTTCAACACGTCCTAAACCAATTTGTCTTGACAGGGCTGAATAAGCTCCCAAAAGCAACTGCTGTCCGGTTTGTCCGGCAGCATAAAAAGTACGCTGTACCTGTGTTCCTCCAAAAGAACGGTTGTCCAGCAATCCGCCATAATCGCGGGCAAAAGGCACACCTTGTGCTACACACTGGTCGATGATATTTCCGGAAACTTCGGCAAGACGGTGAACGTTTGCTTCTCTTGCACGGTAATCTCCTCCTTTTATCGTATCATAGAATAAGCGATAAATACTATCGCCATCGTTTTGGTAATTTTTAGCGGCATTGATACCTCCCTGAGCTGCAATGGAGTGGGCTCTACGTGGAGAATCCTGGAAACAAAATGCTTTCACATTGTATCCCATCTCCCCTAAAGAAGCAGCAGCAGAAGCTCCAGCCAAACCTGTACCAACAACAATCACATCAATTTTAGGCCTGTTATTAGGCGCTACCAATTTAAGATGATTTTTATGGTTGGTCCATTTTTCTGATATATGTCCTTCTGGAATTTTAGAATCTAAACTCATATCTTGTTCGTGTGTTATTTAGCAAAAAAGTGAATGTAAACCGGAATAATTGCGAAAAGAAGCGGTACGATAACCGAAAAGGCTTTACCGAAACCTTTAATTACTCCGTTATATTTTGGGTTATTTGCTCCTAATGATTGGAATGCGCTGGCAAAACCATGCCATAAGTGGAAAGACAATACGAACATTGCAATTACATATAGTATTGTTGCGATTAGGCCGTATTCAGAGTCTTTAAAGAATTCAAAAGTAATTTTATGCAAATCTTTATAGCCCTCGCCTATTTTAAGTCCGCTTTTAGAGTCAAAAAACTCTGTTCTGTGTTCAATTTTCACATCACCGCTAGTCACAAATTCCTGAGGAATGTAACTACCATCAACCATCACATACACCTGTGAATCACCATTTGCAACAGACTGCAATGGCATATTCTTATCAAAATGCATTACCGCCCAAAAGTTAACCATGTGCGTTACGATAAAAACCAAAATCAAGGTTCCTAAAACCGCCATGTTTCTTGAAGCCCATGTTGAATTTGCTGAAGGATTTTCCATTGCATACCGGATAGGCCTTGCTTTTCTGTTTTGAACAGTCAGGAGAATACCGTCTACTGCGTGAAAAAGAATTGAAATGTACGTCAGGTAAGAAAGCAGCTTTACCACGGGGTTTGTGGTCATAAACAATGCATATTGATTGAAGTGCAGTGCATCGCTAAAAATCAATTGCAGGTTTCCAGCTAAATGTCCTACTAAAAACAAGCATAAAAATAAACCTGTTAGAGCCATCCAGTACTTTTTTGCCAGTGATGACTTTAAGATTGCAGATTTTGCCATAAGAGTTGTTTGTGTGTTTTAAAAAATCACACAAAAATAACGCATATTCAAATTAACTACAACCTTTTCGGATTATTTATAATCAGTATAAAGTGAATATCTTTTGCAGTAAAAGAGGCTTAAAATTTCATTACCAATAATTTTAAGCGTCAATAATTACTAAAAGAAAAATAAATCGCAAAAAACACCTCTTTCAATTACGTTAAAATCAGTCGGAATTCCAGTATTTTTAGAAAGTTTTGGTCACATCTTCGTCGGTTACGATTATAAAATCGGCCAACTTTAGATTTTCTTTTTCGATTTTCGAGATATCTTTTTGAGAAACCGTAGCAATGGTCATTATTTTCAAACTCGGATTTTGACGTTTCAAATACCAATTAATCCCTTCGAAATTATCGCTGTGATAGGTTCCGTTATAGTGCACAAAAACCGTATTTGGCTTTAAATTTTTTAAAATAAAATACGCCATTGTAGCATCTTTTACCGCCTGTGCTTTTGGCATATTTTCATGGGCATGGTCGCCCATCATACTAAGCATTTTTACATATCCGGGAAGATTCTTATCATAGGCTATTGGCAAAGGCGCTATCCATGTTTTTTCCTTTGCAGACAGTTTGTCTAATGCTTCAAAACCTTGTTTGTACACCAAACTGGCATATCTTCTCGGGATATTAGCCGCCACAAAGGTCAGGTTTTTAGATTTTGCAAAATCCACCAACGGCTTATAGTCGGTTTTGTGGTTGTTCCAAAGCCTTGCCAAAGTGTCGAATGCTTTTTGATTGATTTCTCCTTTCAAATATTGGTTGAGTTGCTTCTGGTTATCTGCTTCTATCATTTCTGCACCCAGAACCAATGACTTTTTTTCCGCCAGGTCTTTCGTAAATTCCAGCTGTAGCCAGTGTACAACAGAATTATCATGGTGTTCTCCAAACAAAACAACTTCAGCATCTCCTGCTTCTTTCAACATTTTTTTATAAGTCGTTTTCTTCCCGTTTTTATCATACAATTGGTACGGAAGCTTGTCCTGAGCTACTAAATTGAACGAAACGGCCAGAGCAAGTATGTGGAAAAAATATTTCATTTTGTGCGTTTTAAAATCTAGCGCTAAAATAGCCATAAATAGGCCGACAGCAAAATGAAAAAACCGAATTACCAATTTCTCTAAAGCCCGGTTTTAAATCTGTAAAAATCCTATTATCTGCTGTTTGCCATTATTGAAATTGCCTTTTTTTATTATAAAATGCAGAATACCGGTTTACCAGACTTCACTATTTTTAGGTAATTTTGCTTTTATGAAAACAGCTCCTTCTATTTTTTTAGACTATCTCACGGTATTTTCCAATACTGATGATGATTCATTTCCGGAGTTGCTTGAAAAATCAAAAAACGCCTTTACTTATCTGCCTTTAAAGAAAAACGACTTTTTTGTAAAAGAAGGTGAGATTTGCCAACATTTCTGCTATATCGAAAGCGGCATTCTGCAACATGCTATTATGGTTGATGGTGAAGAAAAAACAACCTATCTGGCATTGCGCAATTCTGTCACCAGCTCCTTAAACAGCTTTTTATTTGGGAAACCATCCCGAAAAAGCATCAAGGCGATTTCAGATTGCGGTTTGTGGATTGTAGACCTGCCTACTTTTAAAAACCTGATTGAAAACAACGAGGCTTTTCACCAGTTTTATTACAATCTGATTGAAAAACAGCTCTGCCTTATCGATGATTACCGTATTGACCTCCTAACCTTATCTCCGGAAGAACGTTACAGAAAACTACTTTCAACAGAACCCAAACTGCTTCAGGAGGTCCCTTTGCATTACCTGGCTTCTTTTCTCGGGATTTCTTCCCGACACATGAGCCGTATTCGAAAAAACATAAAATAACGCCATTTGGCTACTTGCCAAAAAATATCTTTCGCTACTTTTGGGAATACAATCTTCAAAAGTTTTTATTTATGAAATACCATCAGATAGACCGTCAGCTTTTTATCAAAAACCGACAAAAGTTCACGGCTCATATGAAACCAAACAGTGTTGCCGTTTTTAATTCCAATGACATTTATCCTGTTTCTGCAGACAGCACGCTGCCTTTTGCCCAACATAGAGATATTTTTTATTTAAGCGGCATTGACCAAGAAGAAAGCATACTGCTTCTTTTTCCGGATGCACCATACGAACACTTAAAGGAAATTCTTTTCCTAAAAGAAACAAACGAACATATTGCCATTTGGGAAGGCGAAAAACTAACCAAAGAAAGAGCTTTTGAGGTTTCCGGAATCAAAACCGTAATCTGGTTGCAGGATTTTCATAAGACCCTAAAAGAAATTATGGCTTATGCCGACACGATATATATCAACACCAATGAACACTATCGTGCAACGATTGAAACCGAAACCCGTGAAGCCCGTTTTGTAAAATGGTGGAAAGAAAATTATCCTGCCCATAAAGTAGAAAAATCAAATCCGATCCTGCAACGCCTGCGTTCTGTTAAAGAAAGTGAAGAAATTGACCTGATTCAGCAAGCCTGCAACATCACGGAAAAAGGATTCAGAAGATTATTGTCTTTTGTAAAACCTAACGTAACGGAATATGAAATTGAAGCCGAACTGATTCATGAGTTTATCCGAAACCGTTCCAAAGGATTTGCCTATACGCCAATTATTGCTTCCGGAAATAACGCAAACGTATTGCATTATATCGAAAATAATCAGCAGTGTAAGGCAGGCGATTTAATCTTGCTGGATGTGGCTGCTGAATATGCCAATTATTCCAGCGACCTGTCCAGAACGATTCCTGTTTCAGGCCGTTATACTGAAAGACAGAAAGCTGTTTATAATGCCGTGTTGAGAGTGAAAAATGAGGCTACGAAAATGCTTGTTCCGGGAACGCTTTGGAAACAATATCATGTAGAGGTTGGTAAATTGATGACTTCCGAATTATTAGGATTAGGACTAATTGATAAAGCCGATGTACAAAATGAAAATCCGGATTGGCCGGCCTATAAAAAATATTTCATGCACGGAACTTCTCACCACATGGGATTGGACACGCACGATTACGGTTTACTTCACGAACCGATGCAAGCCAATATGGTATTTACCGTAGAACCCGGAATTTATATTCCTGCTGAAGGATTCGGTATCAGGCTGGAAGATAATGTTGTTGTACAGCAAAGCGGGGAACCGTTTAACCTGATGCGAAATATTCCTATTGAAATTGAAGAAATTGAAAGTTTGATGAATCAGTAGATTTTAGATTGCAGATTTGTGATTTATGATTGTAGATTTATGATTTAAGACTTTGGACTTGAGACTTTGGACTTGAGACTTGAGACTTTAGACTTAAAATTTTGAAGGCGGCTTGCTGATTGCGGGCCGCTTTTTTTTTGCCACAGATTAAGAGATTTTGATGATTCTTGAATCTGTGTTAATCCTTTAATCTGCGGCAAAAAAATATAATTTTTAAAAAAAGGAATTTACCTTTGCAAAACAAACTAAGCGCTTTGAAACAGATAATCTACAAAAACACAACTATTTCTTATACTGATTCCGGGAAGGGAACTGCTATTGTATTGCTTCATGGTTTTCTGGAAAACAGTAGCATGTGGACACATTTTATTCCTGAATTTTCTAAGAAATACAGGATTATCTGCATTGATTTGTTAGGTCATGGAGCGACTGAACCAATGGGTTATGTGCATTCTATGGAAGATAATGCCGATGCCGTTCATGCAGTATTATCAGAGCTAAAAATCAGAAAGGCTGCTTTTGTAGGACATTCAATGGGCGGCTATGTTGCGCTGGCTTTTGCCGAATTGTATCCTGACGCCGTCAAAGGAATTGTTTTACTCAATTCAACATCCAGAGCCGACAGTGACGAGCGCAAAGCAAATCGTGACCGCGCCATCAAAGCAGTAAAACAGAATTATACTAATTTTGTCCGCCTTTCTATAGCCAATCTGTTCAGCGAAAATAACCGCGAAAGACTGGCTGATGAAATTGAAAACGTAAAAGAAGAGGCCCTAAAAACACCTTTGCAAGGAATAGTAGCATCTCTTGAAGGCATGAAAATCAGAAAGGATCGTGAAGTTATATTGCATTTTGCTCCTTATCCAATTTTATTGGTTCTTGGCAAAAGCGATCCGGTCTTAAATTATGATGAGAACATTGAACAGATAGAAAATACTTCGGCAAAATTGCTTTCTTTCCCTGACGGACACATGAGCCCTATTGAAAACCGCGAACAGCTCAAGAAAGAATTGCTGGATTTCTTTAAAAGCATTTAAAGTTTTTCCCTAAAAGGAATATCCTTATCCAGAATTTCATTTAAAAGCAAGACCAGCTGTTCAATATAGTTACCGGATATTTCTTCATTTACGACTGAAATTTCGGTTTTATCAATTTTAAACTGAAATGGCAGGAAGCCCGATTTCAGGTTTTTAAACGAAATAATCCCAACTTCTATTTCTTGCCCTTCCAAATGAGGCTCATACATAAAGGCATACGCCAATACCTGGATAATCTTGTCATTTTTTATTTCCTCTGTCAGCTTGTCCCATTGTTTTAGCGTAACTTCTTTACCATCGACTTTACCCGTCTTGTAATCGATAATTCTGATTTTTCCGTTTCGTTGTTCTATCCTGTCTACATTTCCTTTAATCAATACCGGATAAGGCAGATCTGGATGCTCCAAAAGCCTTTCATAAGTATGTTCCAAGGCGACTATCTTTACAGCATTATCATCACTTTTTTCAATTTCCTGCAATTCCAGTTTTAGGAAATTAAGAACGTTCCTTTTCGCTACTTCAAAAGCAAGTAGGTTTCGTCCCTTTTTGATTTCTCCTTCTTTGTAAACAATCTTAAATTGCTTCAGCACTTCCTCATCAATCTTCTTTATGCAATTTTTGATGTCCTCTGCCGATAAAAATTTACCGATGTAAGGTTCATACAAAACACGCAATGTTTCGTGTATGATGGTTCCCAATGTATTTAAGGCGATATTCTCTTCAACTTCTTCTACTTCACTAATGCGAAGAATCTTTTGCGTATAGAACTGTATCGGGTTTCGGATATAGCTTGTCAAAGCCGATGGTGAAAAGCCTTTTTCCGCAATTTCTTTAAGGCGCTGCATTACGCTTTCCGATTTCGGTATTACTATGGGGCGATAGGCCACATCAGGCAAAGCAGCGTTGTAAATTTCATGCGTTATGTTATGGTTTTTCTGTTTTTCGACCTCCAACTGAGTAATGAACCGGCTCTTTTCTCCACCATCCAATCCTTCACTTTCTGTATTGTAAAGCAGATAGATGTTTTTTGCCCTTTGCAGCAAATGATAAAAGTGATAGGTATAGATAGCGTCTTTTTCTTTAAACGTTGGCAATCCCAATTCCCGTTTGACATCATAAGGTATAAATGAATTTTGGGATTTTCCCGCAGGAAATTTTCCTTCGTTCATTGAAGTAACGATAACCGTTTCAAAATCCAGAACACGGCTTTCGAGCACACCCATAACCTGTAATCCGTTAAGCGGCTCACCTTCAAAAGAAACTTCGGCCAGGTCAATAATTTGCTTATAAACCGCAAAAAGGGTTTCTATGGTGTCAATATGCCTGTGTTTTGAATAATAATTTATTAGCTTATTGATTACCTTAAAAATGGAATATACGAATGCCTTTGTTATTTTTTCTCCTTCATCATCATTACTCAAATTGGATTTTATCTGAAGTAAGAGACCGGAAATCGTTTCCAAAACCGGCATTGAACCCTTGTCCCATTTTCGGAATAGCAATAAAAACAAATCGCTTTGGCTCTGATTCAGCTCAAAAAGCTTGTTATAGGTAATAAAGGTATAATTATTCTGATTGATGGTATTGACCAGGTCGGATGTTTTTGAATAAGGTTCAATTAACGGATGCGTGAGTACATCCAAAACATCTTTATAATAGAAAACGTAACTGTTCGGATTTCTGGAAAGTGCATTGGAATGCAGCTTAAACAGTTTTGCTATTAAAATTTGGGCAGGATTATTTTTCCCTGAATATCCCATTGTTATGTTCATTGCAGCTACAGAAGACGGCAGGGAATAGAGCAACGGCACCAGCAGATTTTCTTCTCCCAGTACAACTGCTGTTTTATTTAATGTGGTTTCTTTTCCGGCATGTTCTTCCACAATTTTCCCTGCAATTTTTGCCTGACCAATAGTTTTGGGCGTGCCAATTATCTGTATGTTTTTATGCTGCTTAAAATCATCTACAATCCATTCAAAGGGATGGCTTTTGTAATGTTTCCAGTTTTCTTTGAAACGTCTTAAAAATAGTCCGGCATCATGGAATGGGTCGTTTAGGAAGGTTTCGTCGGCATCCCAAAAAATTCTGGCTTTTTCGGTTGCCAATAAATGCTGTACGATTTTTTCTTCGGAAGCATTCAGGGCATTGAATCCGGCAAAAAGAAATTCTTTCCTGCCAATGGCATTTGTGAAATGATTGAGGTTCTTAACAGATTCTCTGTAAATCAACCCCTGATAGCCAATTCCTTTATTTAAGAGATGGCTGTATAATTCTTCATAATATTTAGGAAGCAGACTCCAAAACTGAAGGTAATTATCAATCATTGGAGTTCTTTTCTCGGCATCTACAGACCAATGTTTGATGTCTTCAATGTCCTTGAGATAGGAAAGCACATGGTTGGGTTCTAAAAGATACCTGTCTATTTCATTAAAATCCTGTAAGAGGGTTTTGGCCCAGTTGGCAAACAATTCAAAAGGCTGCTGTTTTTCTTTGCTGGTAATACTCAGATACACCTCATAGAATTCAAATACGAGTTCGATACTGTCAATAGAACGGATTCCGGCTATGTCCTGAATAAAGTCTTCAATACTGATAATTTTAGGAGCAAAAATGGTGTTTTCGGTCTTATTTCTTAAGGCTTCAATAAGAAAAACCTTAGCTCTTTTGTTTGGCAATACGACTACCAGATTGGACAAGGTGTTGGTACTCCCATCCACTATTATAGAAGCGATTTTATCTAAAAACGTAGTTTCTGCCATAGGATAAAAATAAAAAAACGCCCCGATAAATCGAGGCGTTTTTAAAACTATTTAGGTTAAAATTAATCTTTGATCAATTTTACTTCAACTCTTCTGTTGTTAGCTTTACCTTTAGCAGTTTTGTTAGTATCGATTGGTCTAGTTTCACCGAAACCTGTAGATCTCAATCTAGAAGATTCGATTCCGTTTTCAATCAAGTAGTTTTTAACTGCTGCAGCTCTGTTTTCAGAAAGCGTTTGGTTTAACGCGTTAGAACCGTCGCTGTCAGTGTGTCCTTCAATAGAGAATCTTGAAGTTGGGTATTCTTTAAGGATAGCGTTGATAGCTTCCAATACTGGCATAGTTTCTGGTTTGAATGTAGACTTACCGCTGTTGAACAAGATAGTTTTAGCGTAAGCATTCAATTTGTTAACCTGCTCTTCAGTGATTTCTGGACAACCGTGGTTAGCAACTGTACCTTTCACATCTGGACATCTGTCATCTTTATCGAATACACCGTCACCATCTCTATCTGGCCATGGGCATCCACCATTTTCTTTTGGTCCTTTAACATCTGGACATTTGTCAACATTGTCAGCAACACCGTCACCGTCTCTGTCTGGACATCCGTTCATAGCTTTAGTACCTGCTTCGTTTGGACAAGCATCATCTTTATCAGGAATACCGTCACCGTCAGTATCAGGACATCCTTGGAAAGCTGCTAAACCAGCAACTTCTGGACAAGCGTCATCTTTATCAGGAATACCGTCACCGTCAGTATCAGGACATCCTTGGAATTGTTTTAGACCAGCCTGGTCTGGACAAGCATCATCTTTGTCATAGATTCCGTCACCGTCAGTATCTTTACCTCCAAATTTGAAAGTAAGACCTGCAAAGTGCTGGATGTGAGTTGGAACGTCTCCGTTTGGACGTCTCAAGTTCTCATCAAATGAGTGCTTGTAAGTAGATTGAAGTGTCAAACCTACAGTTTCTGTAAACCATAAAGTCAAACCTAAACCTCCGTTTACTGTTCCGTAGCTAGCATCACCAAAGAAAGTGTAACCACCTCCAACGTGAGCGAAAGGATCAATAACTTTAGAGTTGATCAAGTCCATGAAGCTGTACTTAATAACACCATCAACTGCGTAATACATCAAATCACCAGGATTAGTAGTTTCAAAAGTAGTGTAAGTTCCAGGAACTTTATTCACAAATTTATCAATTCTGTTCACAGATCCTGTTACTCCGAAAGAGAATCCAGAACCTATGTATCTAGATACATTCAAATAAGAAACTGAAGGCAAAATGTTCCAGTTGTCTTTTGCATTGAAAAAATTCGAAAACTGATCTTCAAATTTCTGAGCTGCACTAAATCTTGTATCTACAGCATTAGCTCCAAAGGAAATAGCCCATGGATTGTCGCTATCCTGTGCATTGGCATTTAAGCCTACAGCTAACAACATAGCAGCAAAAATTTTGTTTAGATGTTTCATACTTAATTTTATTAGATTACAATACGTTAATTAAGACAAAAGTAATATGTTAAAAGGTAATTACAAAGATTTATGTTAAAAAATTAACTCAAATTTAGTTAAAACTCATTTTATATTACATTTAACCTTTTTCCTACAGTCGTAAATGCCTGAATAGCAGCATCTAAGTGTTCTTTTGTATGTGCTGCGGAAAGTTGTACACGAATCCTAGCTTTGTCTCTTGGCACAACCGGAAAGAAAAATCCTATTACATAAATTCCTTCTTTTAACAATTCATTGGCCATATTTTGTGATAATTTGGCATCATAAAGCATTACAGGAACAATGGCAGAATCTCCATCTATTATATCAAAACCGGCTTCTTTCATTCCTTTTTTAAAGTAATTGGTGTTCCATTCCAGCTTATCTCTCAAAGTAGTATCTTTTTCTAAAAGTTCAAAAACCTTGATTGACGCACCTACGATTGAAGGCGCCAAAGAATTTGAAAACAAATAAGGTCTTGAACGTTGGCGCAACAGTTCAATGATTTCTTTTTTGGCTGTTGTGTAACCGCCCATAGCACCACCCAAAGCTTTTCCGAGTGTTCCCGTAACGATGTCCACTCTTCCCATCACACCTTTGGCCTCCAGGGTTCCTTTTCCTGTGGCACCTATAAATCCTGCAGCATGGCATTCGTCTACCATTACCAAAGCATCATATTTATCTGCCAGGTCACAAATCTTGTCTAATGGCGCCACTAATCCGTCCATGGAGAAAACACCGTCAGTAACGATAATCTTAAAACGATGGCCGGCTTCATTTGCTTTGATTAGCTGCTGCTCCAGGTCTTCCATGTTACTGTTTTCATAACGGTAACGTGCGGCCTTGCACAAACGGACACCGTCTATAATGGAGGCATGGTTTAAAGAATCGGATATAATCGCATCATTTTCACCGAATAAAGGTTCGAAAACACCTCCGTTCGCGTCAAACGCTGCGGCATATAAGATAGTATCTTCGGTTCCGTAAAAATCGGCTATCTTTTTTTCCAAAGTTTTGTGGATGTCCTGTGTTCCGCAGATAAAGCGAACGGACGACATTCCGAAACCGTGTGTATCCAAAGCATCTTTGGCTGCCTGAACCACTTCCGGATGCGACGATAGTCCGAGATAGTTATTGGCGCAGAAGTTCAATACTTTTTCTCCTGTCGAAATTGTGATTTCTGCTCCTTGAGGCGAAGTAATTATTCTTTCTTTTTTGAAAATCCCATTGTCTTCTATGGTTTGCAATTCTTCTTGCAGATATTGCTGGATTTTTCCGTACATATTTTCTGTATTTGGTTTTTATTTTTCGATGCCAGGTATCGTTCGATATATGGCTTTTCCTGATTTTACAAATTTACTACATTTACTTCTTCTCCGATATATACCAATGCTTTTTTGGCAACCTGAAATCCCATTTTTTCTATTGCCTGTTCGTAGGCTTCCAACTGTTGCAGGTATTTCCGGTTGTGAGAACCGGTTTTATAGTCAAGCAGGTATACTTTATTATCTTGCGCCATAACCATTCTGTCCGGCTTGATAGGTGTTCCTTCTTTCCGGATAATAGTTTGCTCATTCATGACATTATTGCCTTCTGCAAAATAATCCATAAGTTCCGGATGGCCCAGTATCAGGGAAATGGTTTTGGCCACCTCTTCTTGCTGGCTTTCAACTATCAGTCCGTTTTCTATTGCTTTGGTGAGTGCCAGCCCGACATCGGAAGCGGTTCCGATATACGAAAGTATTTCATGGACAATATTCCCATATTCAATAGCCTTTTGCTGATGTGTTCCCCACATTAAGGATTCACGCTGGGCAATCTTTATGTTTTTGGGGTCCAGTACTTCCCTGACAAAAGGAATTTTTCGTGCCTCTTCCCCGATTGGACTTTTATGGGAGATTCTTTCCGGGCTTCCAATTTCATATTCATGCTTTTGGATGTCGAAACCGACAAATTTTTCGAGATAATTTATAAAAAAAAGCGCCATGTTATTTTTAGGCAATTCTCCTTTTGCAGAAAGGTTCATGCTTGAAATAATATAAAGCTGTTCTTCGGCACGGGTCAGCGCTACATAGAGTACGTTGACATTGTCAAGCAAATCTTCCTGTTTTTTTTGCTGATAGACTAAAGAAGCTTCTTCTCCAAAACCTTCAACAGCACTGCTGTTATCAATCAACACCCTTGGCAATTCAGAAATATTATCTTCACTGTCCAGCCATAATTTGTCTTTAGGCCGTCTGGAATAATCTTCTTCCGCAAACGGAAAAATTACTACCGGAAACTCCAATCCTTTGGATTTGTGGATGGTCAGGATGCGAACTGCATTTTTTCCTTCAGGAGACGGAATACTGAATTTATGGCCATTTTTCTCCCAATAAGAGAGAAAATCTGTAATGCCTGCCTGGTTTTTGATATCTCTTTCCAAAACCAAATCAAGAAAATACTGAATGTAGGCATTGTTCTGTTTCAGATTTATAAACTTTGATATGATACTTTCTACGGCTTCATATAACGACTTTCTTCTAAGCTCCTGAAACGACAGCGAAATATCAAACGACATCAGCCAATTTTCGAACTCTTTTTCATTTCTGTTTTCCATACCCTGGAAAATAAAGTCATGAACCGGCAATTGTTTCTGTACATATTCTCCTATATATTGTAGCAAATAGGCTTTTGCTTCAAGATTGCTGCTGTTGTTCAGATAGCGGAGCACATTCAGTATGAAGATGACTTCGGTAGCGTTTTCAATCATCAAGGTTTCAGAAGAAAGAATAGGTATTCCCTGCTCTGTCAGATATCCGGCCACGGCTATTCCCTGGTCGCGCCTTCTTGTCAGTATAGCTATGTCTTTGTATTCAAATCCTTGTGCAAGCGATTTTTTGATGGCAACCAGTGTCGCCTGTACATACTGTCTGGTTTTGTCTGGAGTTTCTTCGTCGTCACCTTCCGCTTTTTCAATTTTAGGTAGAAAGGAAATATTGATATAACCGCCAATTTTGGAGTTATGTTCCTGATGGCTATGGTTTTCATAAAGATTTTTATAATCCGGATTGGTAAACTGTTCCGATATCATCTTGAAAAATCCGTTATTGAACTGAATGATTTCTGAATAACTTCTGAAATTCCTGTCCAGATGTTCAATTTTCTTATCCGGATTGTTAAACGGATTATGTTCCTTGCTCAATTCGATAAACTGTTCTGCCTTACCGCCGCGCCAACGGTAAATAGATTGTTTTGGATCACCTACAATCATTAGCGAGCCTCTTTCTCCCTGCAAATCTTCACTGGAAAGCGCATTGTCAATTAGCGGGATAAGGTTCTGCCATTGCATTTCTGAAGTGTCCTGAAATTCATCAATAAAAAAATGCTTGTATTTTTCACCCAGCCTTTCGTAGATAAAAGGCGCCGGCTGATTTTGGATTTCTTTGTAGATGATGGCGTTAAACTCCGAAATCGACAGTATGTTCTGCTCCTTCTGAATTTTTGACAATTCCTGGCTTACCGTATTGAGCAATGACAGCGGTGTGATATTTTTCAGAAAAGCCATATAAAAGGCCATTTTTTCCTGATTTTTATAAACCCGTTTTAAAAGGGAAAGCAGTTCGGGAATGATGCCTTCAATAATTTCCTTGTCTTTTGCCGTTTTATTTATTTTAATGTCTTCGGCTTCGTGATAGGTTTTGTTTTTGGGGTTGAACCTGCCTTCTCTGATGCTTTGCAGGTGTTTGGGGAAATAGCCTCCTGAAAAGGATTTTTCATCTACTCCCGCCGCCGTTATTACAGCAATGGCTTCTTGTGCCAAAACGGCACATTCTGCTTCAAGGTCTGTAACTATCTGTTGGATTTTCTTTTTTATTTCTACGAACTCTGAAATGGATTTATCCTGGAAATGGACAATTTCATTCCGGTTGTTTTCATTGAGCAGGAGTTTTCCGGTGTCAAGAATTTCTCTTGTCACGTCCCAGCTTTTGTCATCATCGGTTTTTTCCATCGTAAAATCCACCAAAAGCTTCGTGAGTGTTTCATCTTCTCCGGCTTGTGCAATAATAGCATCTACGGCTTCCGTCAAAAGATTATCGGTTTCTAACGAAACGTCAAAAGTGATAGGCAAGCCAAGGTCATGTGCAAAGGCACGGATGACCTTATGGGTAAACTTGTCTATTGTAGAAATATCAAACGAAGCATAATTATGGATGATGTTTTTGATAATCTGCCTGGCTTTTATTTTAATATCAGTGGCATTCAACGCGGTTTCCTGCTGTATGGCCTCCATGAGTTCTACCGCTTTTGGAGCGGGTTCGTCTTTAGCAAATTCTGAAAGACTGGAAACAATCCTGCTTTTCATCTCGCCTACGGCCTTATTGGTAAAAGTAATGGCAAGGATATTCCTGTAAGCATCATTTTTGGGTGATGTCAGGAGTATTTTCAGGTATTCTTTTACCAGCGTAAAAGTTTTTCCGGAACCGGCTGAAGCGTCATATAAGGTGAATGCGGTTTTGTGCATTTTATTCTTTTATCAGTTTTTTCTCTAACAACATGCCTTTTAATTGTGTGCCTCCCCAACCTTGGGAAAGGTTTTTATTAACAGCCAATGTATTGACAACTTCTACATTAATTGTGTCTTCATTATAGTCAAACAATGTTTTTACAATTTCCAGATAGGTATATGGATTACTTTCGATTCTTAATCTTTCAAAAAGTGGTACTACAAATATTGGATTTTTAAGCTTCAAAGCATACTTAGTGTACAATGGAAAATCATGCACATTTGCCTGTCTTATTTTATTGCTGATTACTTCCAATGCGATTTCTTTTTCATTTGCTATCACCAAGTTCAACATTAATTCTTCCCTGTTTTCTATTTCTGAAAATTTCTTTCTATCCAGATCGAGGTTAGGATTTTTAATCTCTGAAGTTATTTCAAATTCTTTTCTTATATTTTTATAGGCTCTTTTTGGATCCAAATCCAGCAAATGTTTAAGGGCTTTTAACGTATAAATATTTTCTTCTTCCCAAAGCTTCCATAACAAATCATCATAAAGAGGGCAAGGGGAATTTTCTATTGCGTCATACACAAATCCAAGATGATATTTTCGCACGTTTGTGTAAACGATTTTTGCAAAAGGCAATTGGAGCAACTCGAATGCTTCTCGATTTTTATATCTGGCTATTGCATTATAAAGTGATTCCCATTCATTACTAAAGTACTCTTTGCCAAAAGTCTCACTTTGCCTTTCTTTTAGAAAAGGAAAAAAAGCAGGATGTGGAAATTCTTGAATTGCAAGATAAGTGGCATACAACCTCTCATCTTCATTAATCTCTGTTTTAATTTTATGAAAGCCCAGAATAAGCTGCAAATCTTCTTCTTTTTTGTATTCCGCAAGTTTCGGTAATGCCGTATCGTTTTTTTCTTCAACCACTAACTTTCTTAGTAAAGGATAATTCTGAGCGTTGATTTGCAAAGATTGTATCGCCTTTTGTCGAGCATAGGAGTCATTTTTACCTACTATAAGCAGACTGTCTATTTCTTTTTGCTGCTGGCTATTTAGTTGGTATGTATAAAAATTCAACTTATAATCTTTTTGCTCAACAGTTCTTATAAAAAAATCGGCAACTGATTCGCTACTTATAATACAGCCTGATTGGCTTTCAACAAATTCATTGTCCTGAATATGATCTTTTACTATTTTAAATATATCGACAGTTTCTTTTAGCTTTTCATCTGACGTTAATCCAATAAAAGCATAACATCTTACAGCTCCATTTGGATAACTTGTTAAAACAGCTAATTCTTTTGGAGTAGCTATTTTTATTAGTTTTTCATAATTCTCATATTGCTCAGATATCTTTCCCACTCCATCACCTTCTTCTTTGACAACATTAATTTTTTCAATCTTTTTTACAATTTTTAAGACCTTGTTTGAAATTTTAGACTTATCATAGGTATATTGCCCATATACAGAAAAACTGACCAAAAAGAGAATTGAGAAAAAATGGCTGATTTTCATGTCTTGAATATTAATAAACAAAATTGTTTGTTGCCTTTACAGCTAAAACGAACTTTTGTATCTTTTTGTTATTAAATTACATAATTTCCTTTTGAAAAATACAGTTTTTTACTTGATTCCCTGTGTTTTCTAGGATATTATCATTTTCCCTAATATAATTATAACAAAATAGTATTTCTTATTCCAAAGTTAAATGTTTAAATTTGAATAAAATATTTATTAATCTGAATAAAAATATATATTATGGCTTTTGAATTACCAAAATTACCGTATGCTTATGATGCACTGGAACCGCATATCGATGCTAGAACAATGGAAATCCACCATACAAAGCACCATAATGCTTACACAACTAACCTGAACGCGGCTATTCAAGGCACTGACCTAGATGGTTTGACTATTGAAAACATCCTTATCAATCTTGACAAAAAGAATGCGGCTGTTAGAAATAATGGCGGCGGCTACTACAACCACAATTTATTCTGGAAGGTAATGTCTCCAAACGGTGGCGGACTTCCAAAGGGTGACCTTTTGGATGCCATTGAAAAAGATTTTGGAACTTTTGAAGAGTTTAAGGCTAAATTCTCAAAGGCGGGAGCTACGCAATTTGGTTCAGGATGGGCCTGGCTTTGTGTTCACAAAGGCGGTAAATTGGAGGTTTGCGGTACTCCTAACCAGGACAACCCTTTAATGCCGGACGTAGGTTGCGGAGGTACTCCAATTTTAGGAATGGATGTTTGGGAACATGCTTATTACCTGAATTATCAAAACAGAAGACCTGATTATATCGAGGCTTTTTTCAATGTAATTAATTGGGAAGAGGTTGCGAGAAGATATGCTATGGAGAAATAATATTTTCCCCCTTATTTTAACGAGAAAACGTCCTGACTGTTCAGGGCGTTTTTATTTTTTACAGAGGTTTATAAAAATAAAAAAGGCGGAATTGCTTCCACCCTTTTTGCCCCAAATCTACCATAAACTTAACCTACTAATGCTATGGTCCTACGAAAGTAAGGGCATTTGTTTTGCCCTGCAATTATTTCTGTTAAAGCGTACAAATAATCGATAAAGTGCGGGAATTTGTTAAGAAAAAGGATTTTAACACCTGAAAACCTAAGTATATTGGGGAATGAGAAGTATATAAAATAAAAAAGGCGGAATTGCTTCCACCCTTTTTGCCCCAAATCTACCATAAACTTAACCTACTAATGCTATGGTCCTCCAAATATAAGATAATTTGCGCCAACAGACAAAATTAAATAGATTAACTATTTCATAAAGTCGACCAACTGCATTATTTCGTCTGATTTTAGTATGCTCTCGAATCTTTTCCTTCGTAAAAATTCATGAAGGCTCTGTTGACCACCCTGTTTCCTCCCGGAGTTGGATAATTTCCTGTGAAATACCAATCGCCCAGATTTTTAGGACAGGCAACATGAAGGTTTTCGACCGATTGGAAAATAATCTTTACTTCGGCCTTAATGCCTTCCGAACTCAACATTTGTGCAATCTTGTCTGAGATTTCTTCCGGCTGAAACGGAGCATATATTTCATTGACATAATTAATCACATCTATATCCTTAAAGTTTTCCTGTGCCTTACATTTGGCATAGACTTCATCCACAATATGATACAGGTTTCTTTCTTTCAAAAGCTCTAAAGCCGCCTGAAAAGCAACCAAGCCCTCAAGTTTGGCCATATCAATACCATAACAATCCGGATAGCGGATTTGTGGTGCTGAAGAGACTATCACAATCTTTTTAGGATTCAGCCTGTCCATCATTTTTAGGATACTTTTCTTTAGCGTGGTTCCCCTTACGATACTGTCGTCGATAATAACAAGGTTATCATCCGGCTTAATTACGCCATAGGTAACATCATAAACATGGGCAACCAAATCATCACGGCTGCTGTCTTCCGTAATAAACGTTCGCAGCTTGGCATCCTTGATAGCTACTTTTTCAGTACGTATCTTAACGGCAAGCAACTGTTGCAGCGTTTCCTTGGTTAGCGTATTCCTATTTTCGAGTATGTAATTGTTTTTTCTCTGATTAAGAAAATCCTGGGCGGCTTCCACCATTCCGTAGAAAGAGGTTTCTGCCGTATTTGGAATATAGGAGAAAACCGTGTTGTCAGTGTCCTGATCAATTGCTTCCAGCACGGCAGGAAGAATCAGTTTTCCTAAATCTTTTCTTTCCTGATAGATTTCCGCATCGCTGCCTCTGGAGAAGTAAATCCTCTCAAAGGAACAGGCTTTCTTCTCTACCGGAGCAATAATTTCTTCTTTGGATACTTTACCGTTTTTCTTGATAATTAAAGCATGACCCGGATCAAGTTCCTGTACTTTGTCAAACGACACGTTAAAAACCGTCTGAATTACCGGTCTTTCTGAAGCTACTACTGTAATTTCATCGTCTTCATAGAAATAGGCCGGACGAATTCCTGCAGGATCTCTGAAAACAAAAGCATCACCATGTCCAAAAAGGCCTGCCATTGCGTAACCTCCATCCCAGCCTTTTGAAGCTCTGCGGAGTATTTTGGCAACATCTAATCTTTCAGCAATAATTGGAGAGGCATCTCTTTTGGAAAACCCTTCATTTTTACAATCCTGATAAAGACCTGTCACTTCATCATCTAGAAAGTGACCTATCTTTTCCATTACAGTAACAGTATCTGCCATTTCTTTTGGATGCTGCCCCAATTCAACAAGACTGTCGAAAAGTTCCTTCACATTGGTCATGTTGAAGTTTCCGGCTACAATAAGATTTCTATGCATCCAGTTGTTCTGGCGCAGGAACGGGTGTACGCTCTCTATACTGTTTTTCCCGAAAGTTCCGTAACGCACATGGCCCAAAAAAAGCTCTCCTATATAAGGTATATTTTTTTTCTGAAGCGCTACGCTTTCGGCATATTCCGGATGATTGGATAATTCGTCATTAATGCGGGCATTGATTTGGGCAAAAACATCCTGAATCGGTTGTGGGTCATTGGATCTGACACGGCTGATATACCTTTCGCCCGGCTCAACATCAAATTTGATACTGGCAAAACCTGCTCCATCCTGTCCTCTGTTGTGTTGCTTTTCCATCAGGAGATACATTTTCTGTACTCCATAAAAAGCCGAACCGTATTTTTCTTTATAAAACTCTAACGGTTTTTTCAATCTTAAAAGGGCTATACCACACTCGTGTTTTAAAGCGTCGCTCATTGTGTTGTTGTGTTGTTGTAGTTGTCGTATTATTAAAGCAATTCTTGTACCAATTTGTTTTTCAAGTCTTTGTGGCAGTTATAAAGTTTTATATGGCATAAAAACTTTATTATATAAATAAAAAAAAGCCCCATCATGAGGCTTCGGTCTTATCCGCTATTCTTCCAATACGATATCGAACTGGGTGAGGGCCTTAAACTGTTGCAGTCTTTCCTGCACTTCAGTTTTGCTCAGGTTTTCCATTCTTTGCGTCCCGAATTTTTCTACACAGAAGGAAGCCAGGTTCGAACCGTAGATAATTGCATTTTTCATGTTTTTGAAAGATATGTTTTCACTCTGCGTAATATATCCTGCGAATCCACCTGCAAACGTATCTCCCGCTCCGGTCGGGTCAAAAACTTCTTCCAATGGCAATGCCGGTGCAAAGAAAATTTCTTTACCATGGAAAAGTAATGCTCCGTGTTCGCCTTTTTTGATTACGACATATTCCGGACCCATTGTATGAATTTTTGCTGCCGCTTTTACCAAAGAATATTCCCCTGTAAGCTGTCTTGCTTCTTCGTCGTTGATTGTAATCACATCAACACGCTTCATTACTTCCAATAATTCTGGTAGTGCGCAATCCATCCAAAAATTCATCGTGTCCAACACAACCAATTTTGGTTTCTTCTCCATCTGGTCCAAAACACTTGCCTGAACCAACGGGTGCAGGTTGCCCAACATTACAACATCAGCATCTTTGAAATCCTGAGGAACTTTTGGCTGAAAATCGGCCAATGTGTTTAGTTGTGTATCTAATGTATCTCTCGAATTAAGATCGTTATGGTAGCGTCCGCTCCAAAAGAAAGTCTTGCCTCCTTTTACGATTTCCAATCCTGAAATGTCAATATTTCTTGCTGTCAGCAAATCCAAATACTCTTGAGGAAAATCATCACCCACAACAGAAACTATGGCAGATTTAAGGTTAAAAAACGAAGCGGACAATCCGATATAAGTTCCTGCTCCCCCTAAAATTTTATCTGTCTTCCCGAAAGGAGTTTCTATAGCGTCGAAAGCAACTGTTCCAACAATCAGTAATTTATTCATATTTAGATTTTCGAATTAAGGCGCAAAGATACTTTATAACTTGCAAACATGCAATGTTGTTGTTTTATAAACTTTTTTACTCGAAATCAAAATAGGCTCCCATCATAAACTTTAACAATTTTTACAGATTTTATGTAACGGGAGTTTTCCGCATGGACCTAGATTTGCCAAGAAATATATTTTTATTCGTAAAATGTTACATTTCTATAATAAAAATTTATTTCTTTGCGTTTTAAGACAAATTAACAGGACTTAACTTAAACAACTACAGGCACATGAAACCCAACAGACCCTTCCCGGCCAGCCTGGCTGCCGGACTGTGCTTCCTGCTTTC